>JACDEG010000054.1:17602-18808 GCA_013816505.1 Pyrinomonadaceae bacterium
TGATGATTAAGGCGAAGTTCGGTAACAGTTTGAGAAGCAGGACAAAGACGGCGCAGATTAACGAAGCACTTTGCAAGGTGCTGTGTCACAACATCTGCTGTCTGATTCAATCTATAGCTTTCCTAAATGATTTGTTGTACAGGCTCATACCAATCGAACTTGACTGAATCCAAAGTAAAGCTGTGCAAAAAGGTACGGAAGGATTCTTTGACTTTAGCGAATGTTTTGTTCTGCGCGAAACTTCTTCGCAAGTGATTCTTGCCCGCCAGCCAGATGTCTTCGACAGGATTCTGTTCAGCAGCGTTGGGCGCAAATGGCATACAGGTCACACGCCAATCTTTTTCTTCTAATCCAAGATTGACTTCGGCGAGAAACGCTTTCAAATTCTGGTCACGATGATACGTTGCCCCATCCCACACCAAGAGGAGTTTCTTGCCAGCATAAATCTGCATCAGCAGTTTCACGTACTCGACCGTGTTTTCTCCATTGCCTGCGGAGAACTCTTGCACATGAAATTCTCGACTGACAAAGTTGACCGCCCCATAATAGGTCTGTCTAGCTCTGTGGTTAGTCATCTCGACTCCAATCGCTTCTCCCCGCTTGCCCCACACATAACCCAAGCAATCGCCCCACAACAAATGACATTCATCTTCAAGTAAAACAACCATTTCGCCGCTGATTATCTCTTCCAGATGGTGTTCAAGTTTTTTTAATCTCGCCCGCGCCGCTCCAACACCTGAGCCTCATCTCGCTTGGGATTTCGTTTCTCGCTCTTGTGGTAACTCAAACCCGCGGCTTGCAATAAATCGTAATAAGACTGCTTGGATTGATAGACCACACCGTACTGCTCTTCCACATAATCCCGCACGGCTTGAACGGAAATCGTTTCCTGAGTTTTGATCCAACTCAGTATCTCGGCGCGGTGCTCGCCTGTTAGATAACTCTCGCTGCCGCGGTAGCCCGCCACCAAACTTCCGGCACCTTGTTGCTCATATCTGACGCGCCACTTGCTGACATACTGCGGCGTCACATTTAACATCTCAGTAATCTGTACAGTTGGCATCCCGCTCAAAGCCATCTTCACACACACCGCTCGCTTGACCTCAAGGGCGTCTCTTGAGTCATTGATGATCTCGTCTAAACTTGTCATCGATAGCTCCTTCTTTGAGGGCTATCATTTTACACATCTCGTTTAGGTTTCCTATA
>JACDEG010000055.1 GCA_013816505.1 Pyrinomonadaceae bacterium
GGCGTCAATCGTGTGCAGCGTCGACAACACGAGGTGCCCGGTCTCCGCCGCTTCGAGCGCGATTTCAGTCGTCTCATAGTCGCGCATCTCGCCGATCAAAATGACCTTCGGAGCCTGCCGGAGCGCCGCGCGCAGGGCCGACGGGAAGTCCTTCGTGTCCGAGCCGACCTCGCGCTGGTTGACGGTCGATTTCTTGTGCTGGTGGAGGAACTCAATCGGGTCTTCGATGGTGATGATGTGGTACGAGGAAGTCTCGTTGATCCGGTCGATGATCGCCGCCAGCGTCGAGCTTTTGCCTGCTCCGGTCGGCCCTGTCACCAGCACGATGCCGTTGCGCAACTCGCCGACATCACCGAGTTGCGGCGGCAGACTGAGTGATGTGATGGTCGGGATGCCGGTCGGGATGACGCGCATCACAATGGAGTAGGTGCCGCGCTGCTGAAAGATGTTAACGCGGAACCGCACGCGCGACGGCAGGCTGTAGCTGAGATCAGCCGAGCCGGTGTTGATTAAGCGTTGCGCGGCTTCGGGGTTGTCGTGCATCAGCGTCATCGCGATGACTTCCGTCTGATAGGGTGATAGACGCTGCACGCCGAGCGGTTGCACCGATGTTAGCGTACCGCTGACCTCGACTTGCGGTGTCTGGCCGACCGAGAAGTTGAGGTCGCTGATTTTGTCGGAAACGAGCAGCATCCGCTCGATCAAAGCAGGCAGATCAAAAAAGCTCATGGGTGGTCTTCGGATTCCGGGTAGCTGACGGCATTGGGGAAGTTATGAGAGGTTATCTTCCTGGGATGCGCGCGCGGGGCGTGTCGAACGCGGACGCTAACTGACGACGAGGATTGTCGCGTATCGGTTTGGCAAAAGCAAGCCGATACTTTTTTTGACCTTATCGGCGGCAGTGACGCGGCTTAACGACCCTGCGGAGGTGATCGCGAAAGCACGAGGGATTTGACGAGGGGCGACACGCCAAACGAAGTCTTCTCCATTCTTTCGCGGTTTGATTTAACACAGCGACATAGAGGTTTACTTATCTTTCTCTGTGTTCTTCGGTGAATCCTCTGTGTCTCTATGTTAAATACCCAAACAGAACTTTGTCGGGATGAGAGTTGAATCAAAGCCAGCGAACAGTTTTCAGTTTTGAGTTCTCAGCTTTGAGCTAAAAACTCAAAACTGAGAACTCAAAACTGTTGACGTTTCCCTTACTACTGATAGCGGTTTACACTCGCTCCAACTCGGCGCGCTCCCACTTCGCAAGATTCGCCCCCGCTTCGTAAGTGCTCTGTAAAAACTGAAGCACCGTTTCCTCCGGCGAGTCCGCATGGCGCACGTCTTCGTACATCAGAAGAAACTCGGACACCTCTCGACTGTAGAATGCCTGCGGCGGGCTGATCGGCGCGTCCTTCAAACCCGGTGGTTCAGGGGCGGTGTAAGAGTAGAACGCCGGCCCTTTCACTTCGCCGCCGCCCGGCCAGAAACCGTGACTAATCACTTCGTGTGAATAAGCCTCGCGGGTGATCGCGTCCGCCCCTTCGCGCTCCGGCGCGCGCCGCCCGGAAAAGCGCGTCACCGCCAAATCAAAACTGCCCCAGAAGAAATGTACCGGGCTGCATTTGCCGACGAAGCGACTGCGGAACTCCTTAAACACATTGTCCGTCCGCACCAGAATCCGCCAGAAGCAGTTGGCGTACTCGGCATCATACGAAGCATGCGCGTGGTCTTCGGTGAACGGAATCGGGTCTGGGACTTCGACCGGCGTGGTGTAGATTTTGATGTTGAGACCGAGTGCGCGCAAACGCTCCATCACCTCTCGATAAAAGTCGGCCACCGAGCGCGGCGCAAGCGCGATGCTCTGCGTCGTCCCATCGCTCACGTTGATGAACAGTTTGTGATCGATGAAGTCGAAATCCATCTCGAAAGTTTTAGCCTCGTAAGGAATCGCCGAAGTCGTCAGTCCGCGGGCGGTGACGTAGAGAGGCACCTGCCACCAGTGGTTCATCGCGGGGCTTTGCACCAATCGAATCTTGCCGACCACCTGCGTCCACATGTGCAGCGTCGCGTACGTCTCCTGCCACTCTTCCAGAAGTAAGCTCGGCCAAAGTTCGGCGCGGGCGGGTTCGCTGTGATTGTCGTCAGTCATCATTACCTCGCTTCCGGAGAAGTCTCTGTTTCATGAACCGAAAAACTCGCGCGTGCGGCGAGTGATCTCGCGCGAGTCTCCGTCGAGTAGCGCGCTGATAACCGCGACCGCGTCGGCCCCGGCGTCGAGCACGTCCGGCGCGTTCTCGCGCGTGATGCCGCCGATGGCGACGAGCGGGATTTGTCCGATGCCGTCACGCACACGGCGCAGTCCGTCGAGACCCACCACCGGGTCAGGGTTAACCTTTGAAGCAGTGGGGAAGACAGGGCCGATGGCGATGTAGTCGACCGGGTAGCGTGCCGCCTGAAGCGCCTGTTCGATGTTGTGCGTCGAGCAGCCGATGATCGCGTCGTCGCCGAGCAGGCGGCGCGCGGCTTCGGGCGGCAGGTCGTCTTGTCCGAGATGAACACCGTCCGCGCCGAGCGCCAGCGCGATGTCCGCACGGTCGTTGATAAGCAAGCGAACACCGAGACCGCGCGCGATGCGCAGCGCCGTCTCAGCTTCCTGATAAAACTCGCGTGGCGCTAGGTGCTTCTCGCGCAACTGTATGAACGTCGCGCCGCCGTCGCTGAAGAGCGCGACTTGCTCGGCGTGCGACCGTCCCGTGAGCCGCGCGTCGGTGATCGGGTAGAGCTTTGGCAGAGTGATCCGCAGCATCCGTTTCTACAACTTCAACTCTTCTACCGTGACGCTCAAATCAGGCATCACCGTGATGGTATGGTTGTCGGGCACGTCCGGCCAATCCTCTGCGTCGTCCGTCAGTTGCTCGCTGGAGACGATGACCGCCGCGGCCTGTTCGTGGCCACCGACGGAATGCATGTCGCACACACCATCGGGGCGGCATTCGAAGCTATGGCCGCGCGCGTAGTGAAGCGACGCGCCCGCGACACCTTCGGCGGAGCAGTAGCGCGAGACGATCATGGCGCGTCCGTCGGTGACGGCGAAGTTATAGTATGAAGGCTCGGTGATTTTGGCCTCGCGCGTCCATTCGTTGAGGCGCGCGATGGTCTCGGCGAGGGCGCGCCGCAGGTCGCCGCCGTCCGCTTCGCCAAACGGCACTTGCAAACTGTTGAGGAAGACCGCGAAGGCGTGCTCGGAATCGGTCGTCCCCTGAATCATATTATAGAACTCGTCCTTCAGACTCTCGCGCAGCCGCCGCTTAATCAGATGGAAGCCGGCGACCGCGCCGTTGTGCATCCACATGAACCGATCATAATTAAACGGGTGGACGTTCAACTCGGAGACGACCATGCCGGGACTCGCCGCGCGAACATGCGCGAACATCAGCGGCGCGCGTGTCTTCATCGCCAGATTTTGCAGGTTGCGGTTCGACCACGCCGGCGAGATCGAGCGCTGCACGCACGGCGTCGGGTCGATGTCGGGCACGTACCAGCCGACGCCGAAGCCGTCGCCGTTCAGCGGCTCTGGCCGCTCGCGCGCCTGGTAGCTCTGCATGATGAGCGAGTTGACGGGCCGGTATAATAAGTCGGCGAGCGGCAAAGGCTCCCCGGCGTAAGCGAGAAAGCGACACATAAAACTTATTCACTTGGAGTAAAGAGATGAGCGAGCGGCGGAATGATACACCAGAACCTGAGACGGAATCGCACCGCGAGCGTGAGCGTGTGCCGCACGGTTATTACTACGATGATGGCACCGGCTACGAAGTTTACGACCCGGACCAAGACGACGCACAGCCGAACGGAGAAAGTGATGAATCGAAGACGCAGATCACTGCTGTGCGCCGGCCTGCTTAAGCTGCTTAGCCACTTCGCGGTGACCGTTAGACTGAGCCAACTTTAAAGGTGTGACGCCGCGACCCGATTTTGCGTGGACGTCGGCGCCCCCGGCGAGCAGGGATTTCACGGTTTCGGTGTGGCCGCGCCCGACGGCGTAGATCAGCGCAGTCTGCCCGAACTTGTCTCGCGCGTTCGCGTCCGCGCCGCCTTTCAGCAGTGCCGACACGGTTTCGGCGTGGCCCTGTGCGGCGGCAAACATCAGCGCGGTGCGACCGTCTCCGGCTTGCTCGTTCACGTTGGCGCCCTTATCGAGCAGCGCCTGCACGTCGATGGTGCGCCCCTTTGCCGCGGCTTCGGCCAGTGTCATCCGACCTTCTTCGTTCGCCGCGCCCGCAGCCGTTCGCGCCGCCGAATCACCCGCCAACGACGGGCTCTGTTTCGGTAGGGTGGGCCGCGGCAACCGCGCGTACTCCGGCGCGAGTTGCGCGGCCCGCGCGTAGGCCGTCCCCGCGCCCGCGCCGTCACCCTGCGCGCGGCGCACATCGCCAAGCATCAACCACCCGTCGGCGTTCGCCGCGTTCGATTGCGTGTACTTCTCCAATTGCGCGCGGGCTTCGCCGAGCTTACGGTCGAGGACGAGCAGCCCCGCGCGATCAACCGGGTACGCGCCGCCGAGTCGGGCAGTCCCTTCCCAATGCTCACGCGCAAGCGCTGCGTCGCCCTTCAGATAATGAAGCGCGCCCAGGTTGGAGCGCGCCTGCGTCGACTTCGGGGCGAGTTCGATGGCGCGCGCGTACTGCTCGATTGCTTGATCCAACTGTCCCAGCTTTTGCAGAGTGACTCCGTAGTTGACCCGCGCGGAGACGTTTTCAGGGTTGAGTTGTAGCGCCTGACGGAAGTAGGGCACGGCGTCAGCGAGTCGCCCCTGGCTAACAAGCACCAGCCCCATATCGCCGTACAGCCCGGAGGTCTTTGGCGACAACTCGATGGCGCGGCGGTATGCGGCTTCGGCCTCGCCGTAATTCTTGCTGCGGAACTTGCTCCACCCGAGCGAGCAATATCCGTAAAACTCGTTCGGCTTGAGCGTCTGCACGCGGCGCGCGAATTCGTCGGCCTCGTCGAAGCGACCGAGCTTGCTGAACATGTACGATAGTCGCACGTAAGAAACAGCATCCGCTGGGTCAAGCGCGACGGCGCGGCGTAGTGCCGCCTCCGCTTCCTTGTAACGTTCCTGCTCGAAGTAGATGTCGCCGAGCCACGCCTGAGGGCGTGCGTCCTTCGGGTTAATCTTTTCCGCGATGCGGAATGCGCGCTCCGCTTCTGCGTAACGGGGCGGCTTCGCGTCGCGCTGCGCGCCGCCGAGTTCGATAGCACTCTCCGCAATGGCCGTCGCGTCCTCCGCGAGTTCGTCCGGGTCGATACTGGTTGGTGTTGGTGTTGGTGTGCGCGAGCGCGGCGCTTTCGCCGGTCGCGGCTTAGCGTAGGGAGGGCGGGGACGGCGGACGGACGGGACAAACGCGCGCGTGATGAAGACGCCTGTTCCTCCCTGCAAGTCCTGCGCGAATAACGGCGCGGCCGTGACGCCGCAGAACAGAATCAAAACAGCCGTCGCGACACCAGTCCGCGGCGAGGGCAACATGCTGGCGTTCTTCCTTCGTTGATCCGCCCTTCGATCCACGCGGTCATCATGCGTACATGCTTTCATTCGCATACCTCATCAATTTATGACTGCTCTTACGTGATAAAGAACTGACGAGGTGTTTCGATTAGTTTGCGGTCGGTTTATCACCGGAAGAATGTTGGGCGGCCTCTGAAGGTGCAGACCCGCATGCACTGAACTTAATCATTCAGCAGTGACAGGTAAATCGTGACAGGTGACAAGACAGTTTCGAATTCTGTGCTGCACAGGACGGCCCTGTCAGCCAGAATCTTGACCCAAAAACTTTGGCACTGTTCGGAAACACTAACGTGCCTTGAACTCTTTCTTGTCACCTGTCACCTGTCACCCGTCACGTTTGAGTAATCAAGACTCCTTCTTCGGCCTCTCGTTGGGCTTCAGCACGCGCTTGCGCAGGCGGATCGTCTGCGGCGTGACTTCGACCAACTCATCGTCCGCAATGAATTCGAGCGCCTGTTCGAGCGACATGTCTTTGACGGGAACGAGTCGCATCGCGTCGTCGGCGGACGCAGCGCGCATGTTTGTCAACTTCTTTTCCTTGATGACGTTGACATCCAAATCGACGGCACGCGCGTTTTCGCCGATCACCATCCCTTCGTAGACCTTAATGCCGGGCCGCGCGAACAACGTCCCGCGCTCCTGCAAATTAAAGAGCGCGTACGTCGTCGTCTCGCCCGTGCGGTCGGCGACCAGCGAACCGGTCGCGCGTCCGCGCATCGCCCCCTGCCACGCACCCCACCGCAGAAACATCGCGTTCAGTAGACCCGTCCCCTTGGTCTCCGTCAGGAACTCGTTACGGAAGCCGATCAGCCCGCGCGACGGCGACTCAAACTCAAGCCGCACGCGCCCGGTGCCGTGATTGACCATCTTCATCATCTGACCCTTGCGCCGCCCCATCGCTTCGGTGACGACGCCGATAAACTCTTCCGGGCAATCGATCACGACCTGCTCAATCGGCTCCAGCGTCTTGCCGTCCTGCACGCGGGTGATGACCTCCGGCTTCGAGACCTGCAACTCATAGCTTTCACGCCGCATCATCTCGATCAGAATCGCGAGTTGCAGTTCGCCGCGCCCCGATACCCTGAACTGGTCCGGCGACTCGGTTGACTCGACGCGGATCGAAACATTCGCGAGCGTCTCTTTGTCGAGCCGCTCTTTTAACTGTCGCGACGTCACGAACTTCCCTTCGCGCCCGGCGAACGGAGAATTGTTGACGCCGAAGATCATCGAGATGGTCGGTTCGTCGACGGCTATGACCGGCAGCGCCTGCGGATTGTCGGCGCTCGTCACCGTCTCGCCAATTTCGATGCCCTCCATCCCGGCGAGCGCGACGATCTCGCCGACGCCGGCACGCGCCACCGCCTCGCGCTTCAGTCCTTCAAAGACGTACAACTCTTTGACGCGCGTCTTTTGCACGGAGCCGTCGCGCTTGACGATTGCCACCGGATCGCCCGACGCAATCTCGCCCGCGAAGAGGCGCCCGATGGCGAGCCGCCCGATGTATTCGCTGTAATCAAGATTCGCGACGAGGAGTTGCAGAGAGTCTTCGCGAAGCGCCCTCGGCGCCGGGATCGTCTCGACGATTTGGTCGAAGAGCGGGCGCAGGTTAGTTGATTCGTCGGCGAGGTTTTTCTTTGCGACGCCTTCGCGCGACACGGCGTAAAGGATCGGAAACTCGATCTGCTGATCGGTCGCGTCGAGGTCGATAAACAACTCGTAGATTTCGTTGACGACCTCTTCGGGGCGCGCGTCCTGCCGGTCGATCTTGTTGACGACGGCAATCGCAGGCAGGCGTGCTTCCAAAGCCTTACGCAGCACGAATCGCGTCTGCGGCAGACAGCCTTCCGCCGCGTCAACCAACAGCATCACGCCGTCCACCATCTTCAGCACGCGCTCGACCTCGCCGCCGAAGTCGGCGTGGCCCGGCGTGTCGACGATGTTGATTTTAATATTGCCGTAACGCACCGCCGTGTTCTTCGCCATGATCGTAATGCCGCGCTCACGCTCCAAGTCCATCGAGTCCATCACCCGATCCCGAACCTGTTCGTTGTCGCGGAACGTGCCTGACTGTCTGAGCATCGCGTCGACGAGCGTGGTTTTGCCGTGATCGACGTGCGCGATGATCGCGATGTTGCGAATATCTTTTCTCTCTAAAACCAATTGCCACCTCTTGACAGACCGAAACAGCGCCTTTCGCGGCGCACTTTGAAACCGGGCATTTTAGCACACGGGACGCGGAAGTGATGAGTGACGAGTCTTACGCCAAGCCTACCTCCCGCGTCACTCGTGATCCATCACTCATCACTTGTTTGAAAAGACCTGGGTCTGGCGAAGGGCTTCGTAGAGTACGATAGCGACGGACGTGGCGAGGTTGAGGCTGCGCACGTTCGGGTTGAGCATCGGAATCGTCAGGCACCGATCCGGGTTGGCGCGCAGCAACTCTTCCGGCAGCCCGCGCGTCTCGCGCCCGAACACGAGGCAGTCTCCGGCGGTGAACTCACAGGCCGTGTACGGCACTTTGGCTTTCGTGGACAGATAGAGGAAGCGCGCCCCCGGCAGAAACTCTTCGAGCGCGGCGAGGTCGCGGTGCCGGTGGAGTTGCACCTCTGGCCAGTAATCCAAACCGGCGCGGCGCACGGCGCGATCATCAAGTCGGAAGCCAATCGCGCCGACGATGTGCAGCGGCGTGCGCGTGGCCGCACACAGGCGTGCGATGTTGCCCGTGTTGGGTGGAATCTCAGGCTCGACGAGCGCGACGCTAATCATAAAAAGCTCTCAGCAATCAGCAATCAGCTTTCAGCCGACCAAGCACGGTGCGGACGACGTAAATTATGTTGAAGCAGACGCTCCTTACGCAACTCACGACCGAAGCGTCACAGCCTGCTGAAAGCTGATTGCTGATTGCTGACCGCTCAAAGAAGAAGGACGGCGTGCTTCGGTTAAGCATTCGCCGTCCTGTGGTAAACCCCTGAAGGGTGCAGAGTGTTGTATGCGCCTAGTAAGGTTGAGTCCCCGACCTTGTCCATCGAACTAAATGCTCTTCGGTGAAGAGCAGATGTCGATCTACTTGCTGGACTTCTTCGTGCCGCCTTTCTTCGCGCTGCTCTTTTTCGTGGCGGACTTTTTCGCTCCGCCCTTTGAACTGCTCTTTGAGGCGGCCTTCTTCGTGCCGCCCTTTGATGCTTTCTTAGTTGCCATAGGTTGTAGCTGCTCCTTTTCTTGGTTGGGCTTGAACCACAAGATACTGTGTCAAAAACTTCCTTGTGGCCAAGGCTAAACGGCGCACAACATGTTGGATATATAAACACAATGACATCAGATGTCAACAATATATTTTATTTAGGTTTGATTTTTTTTCGCGCGCGTCATCGCACATCGATGATGATGATGTATCACGATGACGTTGACGCGTTATTATTTCGAAGAGATGCGAGGGATTGGTGACGTTACCGCTTCCGCGATCACGACGAAACGCGTCACGCTCGGACTTCAATAAAAGAATGAGCCCCGAGCTACATCAATGAGCACGAACGAAATGTTTGTCCGGCTGCCGCCTGTCGGATGTGTTGTGTAGATGCCGATGGTTGCAACTTCTCGTTGCAGCCGACGGTTTACTTCGTACTTCGTGCCGCTTCGTATTCTTCGTGGATGAATGTTTTTTAAATGCTATCGGGCGGGCGGTGTTAGGTAGGAAGGCAAAAGTAATAACCAGTGGTGACGAAGCCTTTTGTTTAATCTTGATACGGAAAGATTTTTTTTGCTTTGGTATTTATCTGAAGAGCGGGGTGAAGATCCATTTGTCATGCCGCTCGATGCCGTAGTATGTGAGCACGGAGTCGCGGCGGCTGCGACTCGCGACGCCAATGAATGGGCCTCTGCCAACATCCGATTCATCTTCGCCGCCCGGGGCATCATTCCTCACCCCCGTGTCTGTGAGTCCGACGATCTGGACGTAGTAAGTCCCCATCCAGGGTTCGCGCGGCTGAGGAATAACGCCGCCGCCGTAGAGCATCACGGCTTGTTGAAACGCACTCATCTCTGGGCTGCGCGGGCGCACGAGGCGCCACTCGCCTGATTCGGAGAGCGGGTCTTTGGCGGCGGCAGGGCGCAGTATCTGAACCTTCTTGGTGCCGAAAGGAATACCTTCGAGCAGTTGCTCCATCGAGGTTGGCGGGACGCCTCTCCCGCGGTGATACGCCGCGATGGCCTCGGCGACCTCTTCGCCGCGCGCGATGGCTTCCTTCTCCAACTCGCGCTGCGCCTGTTGTTGGACGCGCGGCGCGGCGACCGTTATCGTGAGCGCCATCACGGTCATCAACGCCAGCAGCGCAACGAGCACATAGCCTTGTTCATCGCGGCGCAATCGACCGCGCGCGGAAAGCGACGGGGCGGAGTTACGGATCATCCTTCTCCTCGTCTTCTTCCGCTTCCCGCTTCGGCGGTTGTGGTTGTGGTGGGGCGACGCGCGGCGGCGCCGCCGGTCGTGCCTCGCGCATCGTGTCGCGCATCGTGTCGGGCGACGAAGGGTAAGACGAGACCGGGCGCCCGGCTTCGCTGAACGCGACCGCATGCTTTAGCTTCAACTGCTGGTCGGTGAACTCAACGGCGCGTTCGGAAATCGCGCTGACGCGGAAGCGTCCGCCGACCAGATCGCCGAGTTGCACTGTGATCAACTCGCCCTTCGAATCTTTCAGAATCGCTTTATCGCGGTAACCCCGGTCGCCGAGGATGCCGACGTATGTATAGGCCGGCGTCGGTGCGGGCGTGACGTTGAGCGTCGCGGTGTTCGAGAAGAGTATACCGTCCGACGTGCGCGCGCTGATCTGGCGCATCCCGGCGGAGGAGATGAAAGAAGACGCGACGGTCGCTTCAAGTTGCTGCGCGTTGACGAACCGCGTCGGCAGTTCCTGCGCGTTGTCGATATAGACGCGCGTCAGCGGCGTGAATTTATCGCCGCTCACTTGCAGCTTGAATTCACCCGTCCCTGCGTAGACCGGCCCCGGTGTGGAAACCGAAGTCACAAGGAGCGGTGGCGTCGGCGCCGGCGTCGGCAGCGCAGCGCCGGGCACGGGCGTCGAACTGACGGGCGGGGTGTAGTACGTAAAGATGTTTCGTCCGACCGCCGGCGCACCCGGTGTCGTCGGGTGGTAGACGACCGGGCGCAGTAGTTCGAGGTCGGTGTCTTCCGCCACATCGGCCTCAACCTGGGTCGTGCCGGGGCGTGACGGGCGGCGCCGGTTAGTGTTGCCAGACGTGTCGGTGCCGCTCGAACCAGAGAACAGGCCGAAGTTATACGCGATCACAAGAACTGCGAGCGCGCCGGTGACGAGAGCGAAGATCAGCTTGTTGCGTTCCGCGGGAGTTTTACCTTCGAACAGGGCCATAAAAATTCCGAGTCTGAAAATCTTTAACGTGTCGCCGGGTTGGCCGAGCCGCGCGCTTCCGGTTCGGGCACAGCGGCAGCGGAGGCGCGCCGGTAAAACGCGGCGAGGTCGAGCCGCAGACTGACCAGCGAGCGGGCGGCCACGGGTCTGTTTTCCGGCCCGTCCGCCGCGCGGAGCGAGTTGGCGTCCGTCACACCTTCAAGCTCGACCGTATTGATAACGATGAACTGCCGCCCGGCTTCGACGTCGCGGATAAAGCGGCGCATACTGGCGTACCCGCCTTCGACCGTCAGACTAATACCGATGCCCGGAAAGATGTTTTGCAAAGCCGTCGTGTTGCCCGCCGTCGCCGCGCGGGGCCGCGCCGAGGTGCCCGGCACGACTTCATCGAACTGTGCGAATGAGACGCCGGTCGTGATGCGTAAATTATTATTGCGGATCAGCCGGTTCAACTCTTCGATCAGCGCCGTACTGCCTTCGCTGCGCGACGACGCCAGATGCCGTGCCTCGAAGACTTCTAAACTACTCAGAATCTCGTCGACGGTGACTTGCGTGTTCTCGTCGCGCCTGACCCCTTCGGTCGAGTTGCGCAGTTGCGCCTCCAGACGGCGGCGCTCTTCCTGCCTCTCTCTCAGACGCACACGCGCCGGCGCGAGCAACAGAAAGTAAGAGGCGGCAGCCGTCAGCAGCAACACCGCGGCAGCCGACAAAGCGACGATCTCCGGCAGCCCGAGCAAGCGACTGCGCTGGCGCGGCCCGCGCAGTCGTTCGAAGCGCCCACGCAATGGGCGGCGCGGCGCGATGCGGTCGCTTTGACGGTCAGGCGTTGGCTCTCGGTTCTCGATGCTCAATTACGGCCTCGCCTCCGGGGTGGTAATCGTCTGCGGCGGTGCCACCGTCGACGCGGCGAGGCTTGTCGTCGCACCGCGCCCGCCGCCATCACTTCCCGGCGCGCGCTGCACATAGCTGACGCGCAGCGCCCACTCGATGCCGCCATCGCCCTTGCCGGGACGCGGCGTCTCTGACGCAGGGGTCACAGAAAAAGTTCCGGCACGGTTCATCTCCGTAATCATTCCGATGACGTCGGCGGGCGCGCGGCCGACGACGTTGAGATCAAGGTCCGCGCGCGTCTGCCCGCCGCGTCGCATCACCTGGCGCACACTGATGCGCGACACGCGCACGCTCTGCGGCAGCGACGATTCGAGGTCGGCGAACAAGCGTGACCACGAGAAGCGTTTGCGGTCGACGAGCAGGTGCGCTGCCTCTAAGGTCTTCAACTGTGTGGGCGGAACGGTCTGCCTGACCTCGTTGGCCTGCGCGAGCAGCGCCTCGCGCTCCCGGCGCAGGGCGAGCAACTCGTTTTCCGCGCGGTCAGCTTGGACGCCCGTGCGTCGTCCCTCACTAACGATCAAGAAGATCGCGATGAGTGACGCGCACGAGACGACAAGCGCGACCGTCCACGGCAGCGTGCGGTTGCGGAAAGGGTTGCTGGCGAGATTGAGTTTAGTAATCACTTGCCTGATTGTCTTTAGATTATAAAACGCAAGCGGCTATTAACAGCGGCTTCACCGATGCGGGAAGCATAGCGCGTGCGGTGCAACCGGCGCAACCGCCGACACTTCTCGTCACAAGCCCGCGAGGCTCTTTCAACAAACGGCTTCAACACACCACCGGCATGTGTCCACCGCCGTTACACGCCGTCGGCTCGTCAGGGTTGCAGAAATAAGTAGGAAGGCAAAAGTGAAAGCCACCGGGGAACAGATGCTGGATGCTGGATGCTGGATGTTAGTCAAGATACACAGGTGTTGGGTCCAACATCTGACATCCGACATCTGACATCTAGTTCATTCATTCTTGGCGTCCCTGTCCGTCTGTGTGGTGGTGGCGGAGTCCGGGCCGGCCTCTGTCGCGAGGCGGTCGGACGCGGCGGGTGGCGTTGTCTGTGACCCGGACACGGTGGCGACCAGCCGCGACTCCTGAGTCTTCGCGTTGGGCGTTGCGTCGCAGTGCGTGGCGACGCGGTTACGTCCGGTGCGCTTGGCGTGATAGAGCGCCATGTCGGCCAACTCCACCAACTCAATCGGGTCGCGCGCGTCTCCGGGGAAAGCGGCCAGGCCGATGCTGATCGTGATGTTGAGCGGCTGCTCGATGTCGGCTGGCGAGCCGCGTCGCGTCGCGGAGAATCGGTGCGATTCGATGGCGCGGCGCATGTGCTCGGCGATAATCAGCCCGTGCATGTCGCCGGTGCGAGAGAGGTATGCGGCGAACTCCTCGCTACCGAAGCGCGCCGCGACATCCCCGACGCGGAGCGTGCGCGCGATGATGCCGCCGACCTCTTCAATCGTCTGACTGCCGACGAGATGGCCGTAGCGGTCGTTGACCTCTTTGAAATGGTCGAGGTCCATCATCAGCACGCAGAACGGCTGCCCTTCGCTCGCGGCGCGTGCCGCCTCGCGCCGGAGTTCGGAGAAGAATGATTTGCCCGTCAACAGTCCCGTCAACTCGTCATGCGCGAGCAGGCGATGAACTTGACGTTGGAAATCGCCCTCGGTGTCATCGAGCATCTCGAAGCGCAGCAGGTGATCGCCGATCTGCAACTTGTCGCCATCACGCAGCGCGGCGTCAATTACCGGGTGGCCGTTGACGAACGTGCCGTTGGTCGAATTGAGGTCACGGACGTGGTACTCGGTCGCGCCCGTCTCCGGGTTTCTCTCCGCCAGGATGCGCGCGTGCAGGCGCGAGGCGCGAACGTCGTTGACCCGCACATCGGCCTCGAGCGCGCGGCCGAGCAAGACCTCTTCGCGTTCGAGCGAGATCGGGGCCGCCGGCTGCTGGTCGCCGCGCAGGAAGACGAGCACGGGGTGTCGTTCGCGCGACGCGGACGGCGGCAGTTGACGGGCATCTTCTTCTAAGTTTCCGGTTGCCACGGCGTGTAAGCAGTAAGGCAAAAATAAAAAGGCAAAGGGCAAAAGTGAAAGCCAATGAAGACGGTGCTTTTAGTCAATACTCATACCGCATAACTTTTGTCCAAGTGTGTATCTGTTGCGAAGGATGGTCGGCAGGAAGGTCCGTCACGACGAAGGCGCTCGCCGACGCGGCCATCATAACGCGCGTCGCTTGCGGCGGCAATAGGCTCGTGATGCACTGCATACATTAGATAAAAGGCCACAAGACGCCACGCCACGCGCGATGGTCGTTGCTGACGTGTTTCACCGTCCCACGTTGTATAATCCGTTTTTAGCCGGTGCGAGTCTGTCATTCAACATGGGCGGGGTGTGTCTTCCGGCGCGAAGTTGTTTAAGGAGTTAATCGAATTGAAGCAAGACCAGATGGAAAGTTGCAGGCAGGCGGCGAAGCCTTTGACGGTCGAGCGCGTGTCAGTGGCGCGGCTGCCGACCGAGCGCGGCGAGTTTAAGATCGCCGGCTACCGCTCATTAATCAGCGACGAAGTGTTTGTCGTCCTTTACAAAGGCGAGTTGCGGGCCGACGTGCCGACGCTGGCACGCATCCACTCGCAGTGCCTGACCGGCGATGTCTTCGGCTCGACGAAATGCGACTGCGGACCGCAGTTACACCGCGCGATGGAGTTGATCGAGAAGGACGGGCGCGGCGCCATCGTCTACCAACAGCAAGAGGGGCGCGGCATCGGCATCATCAACAAGATTCGGGCCTACGCGCTGCAGGACGAAGGCGCTGATACCGTCGAAGCCAACGAGCGCCTCGGCCTCGCTGTCGATCTGCGTGAGTACCGGCAGTGCGCCGAAATCCTGTTCGACCTCGGGCTGTGTCAGGTGCGTCTGATGTCGAACAACCCGCTGAAGATTCAGGCGATGACGGAGGCCGGGCTGCGCATCGTCGAGCGCGTCTCCATCGAAGTCGAATCCGCCGCCGCCGCGCAAGGCTACCTCGAAACCAAGAAGCAGAAGATGGGCCACTTGCTCGAAATGATTAAGTGAGCCCAATGACGCGGCGCAAAATCATATCGATGAAGCTGCATCCTGATAATCATTCGTTGTCACCCTCGGCTATTGATTTCATTTGATCGCCGCCACCCTTCGGGATCTGCTTCGAGCAGAGACGAGCAAGCCGCCACTTTACAATCAAGTGGCGGCTTGAACTTTTACGATTGGACATTCCTACAATCGAACTGCCGCAACTGCCTGGACAACAGAGGGACTGTGGCAGACGCTTTCGTTCATCCTCAGTTCGCCACGCTCAACGCCCTCAGCACCATCGCCAGTTCCGACTACCACGCCGGGATACTCACCGTTCGCCAGCGCTTCCGAGCAATGACCTTCGACTTCAATTACACGTTCTCGAAGTCAATGGACAACGCATCCGGTCTTCAGCAGGATAGTCTCTTTGGCTATTCCTCATTAATTCTCAGTCCATTAGACCCGGACCTGAGCCGGACGGTATCGGATTTCGATGTGAGGCATATCGTCAACGCCAATGCCGTCTGGCAACTCCCGTTCGGACGCGGCAGGATGTTCCTCAGTGACTCTCCGGCAATCGTCAACGGGATTCTCGGTGGCTGGCAACTCTCAACTATTTTCCGCGCGAACTCCGGCTTGCCCGTCCGTCCACCAATTGACGCGGCGCAGTGGGCGACCAACTGGAACACGCAGAGCTTCGGCGTACGGGTCAGTCCGATTGAGTCGTCGCCGACGCTAAATGGTGCCAACGGCCCGAACCTTTTCTCTGATCAGTTGGCTGCGTACAGGAGTTTCCGCAACGCGCTGGCCGGAGAGGTCGGCGACCGCAACTCACTGAGGCTTCCCGGTTATTGGGGTCTCGACATGGGGCTGGCTAAATCCTTCACCATGCCGTGGAGAGAAAACCACCAGCTACAATTCCGCGCCGAGGCGTTCAACGTCACCAATACACAGCACATGGGAACGCTTGAACTTGGCCGCATCTTCGGCCTGGACATCGATCCAAGCTTGACCGAGCCACAACTGAATTTCGGCAGATTCACCGACATTCAGGGCACGCCGCGCGTGTTCCAGTTCGGCTTCAGGTATTCGTTCTAAATTTGCGCGCGGTTAACTCGCGCGGTTGGACGCGGGCCGGGGCTTCTGCTTCGGCCCGCTTTTGTTTCGTGAGTCAAGAAAGAAGCAACAATCATGTGACAGCTTCTCCTTCATCCCGCATCATTCCGCTGTGGTAGACTCGCCCGCGTGAGCGAACGCATCTACCGCGACCCCGTCCACAACATCATCCGCCTGCGCACCAACACGGACGAGGGCCAGTTGATGGTGCGCCTGATCGACTCGTTCGAGTTCCAGAGACTGCGACGCATCAAACAACTGGGGCTTGCGCTCTACACCTACCAGGGCGCGGAGCACTCGCGGTTCGCACACTCTCTCGGCGTGCTGCACCTGATGACGCGGGTGCTCGACCGCCTCGGCGAGACTTACCGCATCAACGACGAGGATCGCGCGGCGGCGCGGGCGGCGGCACTGCTGCACGACATCGGCCACGGCTCGTTCTCGCACGTGATGGAAAAGGTGCTCGGCTTCCGGCACGAGGCGCTGACCGTGCAGGCCGTGCTGAACGAAGAGACCGAAGTCGGCGCCATCCTTCGCGACTTCTCGCCGGCACTTCCACGCCGCGTCGCGGAGATTGTCGAAGGGAAGTTTCAGCCCGCCTACCTCTCGCACCTCGTCTCGTCGCAGTTGGACGTTGACCGGATGGACTACCTGCTGCGCGACTCTCTGATGACCGGCGCGAAGTACGGCATCTTCGACCTCGAATGGATCATCAACGCGCTCGCGGTTGATGAAGCCGCCGACCGCATCTATGTCACGGCGCGCGGACTGTACGCCGTCGAAGAGTACATTCAGGCGCGCTATTACATGTTCCGACAAGTCTACTACCACCGCACGCTGCGCTCGGCGGAGGCCGTGCTGCGCTCGCTGCTGCGCCGCGCGCTCGAGCTGACCGAGGCAGGCACCGACGTGTGGCGCGCGCCGCACACCGCGTTCGAGAAGGTCCTGCGCCGCCAGACGCTGACGCTTGCCGATCACTTAGAGATGGACGACTCGGACGTATTATTTCACGTCAAGCAGTGGCAGCGCGCCGACGATCCCGTGCTACGCGATTTAAGCCGGCGCTTCGTGGGCCGCGTCCTCTTCAAAGCCATCGATCTTGATATGCCCGAAGACGAGCGCCCTGACTTTATTAACGCCGTGCGCGCGCGCGTCGCCTCGCTCGGCTTCGCGCCTGAATATTATTTCATTGAAGACCACGCGAGCGACGTTCCCTACTACTCGTACTACACGCCCGAAGGCGCCGACGCGAAGGCGCGCATCTACGTCGAAGACGGCTACAGTCGCCCGCGCGTCCGCGAGATCAGCGAAGTCAGCGAAGCCGTGCGCGGCCTGCGCGGCTATCGCCTACACCGCGTCTGCTTCCCTGCGGAAATCAAGGACGAAATCTACGCGATCTACCACTCTTAAGGGATGAAGGATGAAGGATGAGGGATGAATAAAAACCAGAAGACAGCATGCAGAACACAGCAGGAAACAAGCTGCCTGGTATCTTCCGGGTGCTGTATTCAGTATTCTGTGTCCTGTGTTCTGTATCCCTGACTTCATCCCTCATCCTTCATCCTTCAAGAGTCCTTCATCCTTTAATGCAGATGCCTGACATGCTCGTCAATTTGCTGAAGTTGCCGCCGCTCGAACCGGTTTTGATTGAGTTGAGTGCGGCGGGCGTCGTTGTGCGGCGGGCGCAGGTTTTTGAAATCACGAGGGTGCGTGCGTTCGTCGAGGGGAACTTTAGCGAGGCGTGGACGGAGTTACCGCGCCTTCGATCCTGTGAGCAATGCGCCGCCGTTTAGCGTTCATCATCACCGCAATCATCTCCCTTCCGCCGTGGTCTGCAATTGTGGCGGCGGCGACGATGCTAACCTTCGCGGCGGTCTCGACTTCAGAGAAGAGCCTGCGCGTGGCGGTGCTCGATTTCGGCGAGGCCGCTCAGGGTCAGCGCGTTGCCGACTTGTTCGCAACGTCGCTCGTTAAAGTGCCAGCAGACACGACAACAAATATCGGGATGAGAGTTGCACTGCTTGACCGAGGGATGAGCCGTGCGGCGGCGCGCGGCGTCGGCTACAGAGGCTCGCTCAACCTGGCGCTCGGTGAAGCGCGCGACCTCGGCGCGGCCGTCGGCTGCGACTTCATAATCATCGGCGACGCGCAGACGATCCGACGCTCGTCACTCGCCAAGCCCATCTATTACGAAACCTACGCCTCGATCTTCGTCGTCAGCGCGCGCACCGGACGGCTCGTCGCGTGGGAGCGTCCGGCATTCGAAGCGGCCACGCCGGAAGCGGCGGAAGGTGCGCTCTTCGCTGAATTAAGACTTGTCGCAGCGCGTCAACTGACGCGCATCATCGGCGAGTTTCAAGCGGAGACGACTCTCCCGCGCGCCGCTGCCATCGCCGGTGATGAGGGCGCGCCGGAGGTCATCGACTTGACCACGGCCGAGCTTGACGACACGAAACACTCTGACATGCGCCCGCCGCTACCCTATCGCCGGCTGCGCCCGCCCTACCCCGATACCGCCGCGCGCGCCGAAGCCGAAGCAACTGTCGACGTGACGGTTGACATCGGCGCGGACGGCGAGGTGACGCGCGTCGAGGTGATACGCTGGGCCGGCTTCGGCCTCGACGACGCAGTGATTGAGACGGTACGGCAACTCCATTTCCGTTCCGCGACGCGCGCCGGCGCGCCCGTCCCCGTGCGCGTGCTACTGCGCTACAACTTCCGCCGCCCGCCGAAGTCGAACTGAGTTAAGTATTCAGCCGTGATAGGTAAATCGTGACAGGTGACAGGACAGTTTAAA
>JACDEG010000457.1 GCA_013816505.1 Pyrinomonadaceae bacterium
GCCTCGGTGCGTGCCCGCTCCGCGCCCTCGGCGACCTTGCCGGCGCCGCGCCGCGCCGCGTCGCCCGCCGCCCGTGCACTCTCTTCGACGCGCTCCTTGATACCGTACTTTTCATCAAGCTCGCGCGCTTTACGTCGCGCCACCTCGCGCCACTCGTCAAGTTTGTCTCGATAATCAGCCATGTGCTACCTCATTCCAGAAGGATGGAGAATGGAGGATGAAGGTTAAGCGGTGAGTGCTCTGCATTTTCACTTCGACCGTTGCCTTCCGCGTCCTCCAGTTTACGATACGCCGAGCGCGAGCACCGAGTTCGCGGCGCGCGACAGCGGCTTACAACTCGCGCCCGCCGCGAGCTGACGACGGAAACTCCGCCACGCCGTCTTCGGCGGCATCCACGTCGTCGCCCGCGCGCTGCCGTGCGACGACCAGCACCTGGCGCTTGTCCGCCTCATCATCGACCCCCAGAACGGTATGTTTATAGCCCATAGAACGTAAAATCCCCCTCCAGCCCGCTGGCGTAATGCCTCAGTTATTAGGGGTTGTTCCGTAAACGCATGTTGCAAGCAAAGGGTTTGCGGTTTGATTACCCCCAATAACTGACCGATTACTCACTGGCTAAAACAGTCGTTGCGCGACCATGTGCTTCGTGCTACATTGCCCCGGCATCAAGAACTACTTTTCTGCGTCGCGGCGCATTCCGTAAGTTAAGCTTCACTGGTCCTCATCGGACGTGTTCGAAATAAAGTAATCTACCAAAAGGTTCCAAGCTTCGCTCCGCGTCAACGGGTTCTATTCTCGTTTCCGATTTTCCCGTCCGGCGAATCACCTGGCAATTCTCGCTTGGGGCTACCACTACTACGCCCTGTGTGCAAACCAATTGCCGCCCCGGCACCTCTGCCCGAATCGTTTAATTACATGAGGACTTCACCAATGTCACACCGACGAGCCTGCGACCTCACCGCCGACGAACGCGCAGAGATTATACGGCAATCCGACATTGGCGCCAGACTCGACGAAGCTCTGCTCGCGCAACTTGCCGACACCGCCGCCGCCATCGATTACCGCCGCCGCCGATTCATCTACCGGCGCAGCGATGTGGCCGACACGCTCTATCTGATCGCGCGTGGCCGCGTCAAACTTTGCGCCGTCAACCCATCGTCGGGGCGCGAAGCCGTGATCGACATCGTCGGCCCCGGCTACCTCTTCGGCGAATCGGCACTGTACGCTTCGGGCTTCCGGGAAAAGTGCGCGGTCGCTTATGAAAACACGCGGCTACTGCGCATTCCGGTGGGAGAGTTTCGGGGGGGGATGGTTGAACGTCGCGAGTTGTATGATTACATCTTCCGTCTGGTCGGTCAACGCCTTGCTCGTGCGGAGCGCCGCGTCGCCGATTTCGCGCTCGACGCCATTCCAGCCCGTCTCGACAAACTGCTGATCGAGCTTTCCGAACGCTACGGCCGACGCGAAGAGGAAGGGGTGCTGATCGACTTGGCGTTGCCGCACCGCGAGATCGCTTCGATTGTCGGGTCGACGCGCGAAAGCGTTACCGTCCGCTTGAACGCGATGCGGCGCGCGGGTATGATCGACTTTGTTAACCGGAAAATTTTAATCAAGCGTCTTCACGCGACCGCGGTGGTCTAAAGTCGCGCCGACTCGAACACACCGGCTTGACCATGCGGATTGAGCATGAATGACGCCCGCCGCGGTGGGACGCATCGACCATTTAGAAACAGCGAGACCGCCGCAATTTCCATCGCCGAGGATTCACATTAATGTATGCAAGGGGGGGTATGAAGTGCCCGATCTGCGGTAAACCGACATCCTGGAAAGATAATTCGTTCCGCCCGTTCTGTTCCGAACGCTGCAAACTCCTCGACTTCGGCGCGTGGGCCAACGAGGAGTACAAAGTGCCCGCCGACGAGGTTCCCGAATCGGAAGAGTTCACCCAACACCCCACCACATCGATTGAAAACGAGCACGAGCGGCCCGGCCCATAACATCCTATTCGCCACCTGCCCAACCCATTCGCCGCCCGCGCCGCGTGTCCCGTTTCCCACCCTTCGTGTAAGATGAGGCTTCCACCGTGAGGAGGATCGATTCGAAGATGGTGGTTTCAAACCGACGAAAATTGATGCGCCGCGGAGTTGTTGCCAAGGTCGCGAAGATCACTAAGGCGGCGGTGTTCGTCTTCTGTGTCGGTCTCGGAGTAGCCGGGTGCACGCTGGACGGAAGGCCGCGCGCCTCCGCGCCGGTGCCCGCGACCCCGCGCGGGAAGTCGCCGCCGCCGACCGCGCTGCCGATGCCGCCGATGGTGACGGCGGAGCAAGTGGGCGCGGCGAGCTATGGCTGGACGCTGCTTGATGGGCACCGCACCAACCTCGCCGACTACCGCGGTCAGGTAGTGGTGCTCGACTTTTACGCGACGTGGTGTCCGCCGTGTCGTGAGCAGGTGCCGCACTTAATCGCGCTCCAAGATCGCTACGGTCGGCAGGGACTGAACATCATCGGCCTCAATGTCGGTGGCGAGGACGACCGGCCCGAAGTCCCCGGCTTCGTCAAAGAGATGGGCATCCGCTATGCGCTCGGCGACCCGGAACGCGAGTTCGCCGACCTCTTCCTTTCCGACAACACCAGCATTCCGCAAACGTATGTCTTCAACCGCGAAGGCCAGTTGGTCAAACGCTTCATCGGTTACGACAACTCGATGCCCGCCCAACTCGAAAGCGTCATTCGATCCGCCCTCGCCTCAAACACAGAATAAAAGGAACTAGCAAAAAACGATGCCTGTAAAGAATAAGCTTTTCTTCATCCTTCATCCTTCATCCTTCATCCTTTAGCAAGATGCCTCGTGATATCCCTGTCGGCAACGGCTCGCTGCTAGTCACTTTCGACGAGCAGTATCGCATCCGCGACATCTACTTTCCCTACGTCGGCAAAGAGAATCATTCCGAGGGCCACCCGTTTCGCTTCGGCGTGTGGGTTGACGGAGCGTTTTCGTGGATCGATGACGCCAGATGGACGCGCGAACTGCGCTACCTGCCGGAGACGCTGGTCACCGATGTGCGTCTGACGAACGACGCGCTCGGACTCGAAATCGTTTGCCACGACGCGGTCGACTTCCACGAGAACATCTTTCTCCGGCAGTTGCTGGTTCGCGACTTGAGCGGCACGGCGCGCGAGGTGCGACTCTTCTTCCACCACGACTTTTACATCTCCGAATCCGAAGTCGGCAACACCGCGTACTTCGATCCCGACGCCCGCGCGCTCGTCCATTACAAGGGCCGTCGTTACTTTTTGATTTCGACCGACGCGGCTGAAGGTGTCGAGACGTTCGCGACGGGTCGTAAAGCTTTTCACGGTCAGGAAGGCACGTGGCGCGACGCCGAGGACGGCACGCTCTCCAATCACGCGATTACCGAAGGCTCGGTCGATTCAACCATCGGACGCACGCTCAGAGTCGCGGCCGACGGCACGGCGGAGGCTTTCTACTGGATCGCGGTCGGCAAATCACGCAAGACGGTCGCACACTTAAACGCGCTGGTGCGCGACCGCCACCCGCAGGCGCTGCTGCGGCGGACAAAAGATTTCTGGCGAGCGTGGGTCAATAAAAACGAGATCGACTTTGGGAACCTGCCGCCCACCATCGTCGATTTGTTCAAGCGCTCGCTGCTGATTATGCGCACGCAGATCGATTCCGGCGGCGCGATCATCGCGGCGAACGACTCGGACGTCACCGCGCGCGCCACCGACCACTACAGCTACATGTGGCCGCGCGATGGGGCGCTCGTCGCACACGCGCTCGACATGGCCGGCTACTCGAACCTGACGCGCTCGTTCTTCGATTTGTGCGGACGCATCATCACCCCCGAAGGCTACTTTTTGCAGAAGTACAATCCGGACGGCTCGCTCGCTTCCGGCTGGCATGCGTGGTGGGACGCGCGCACCAAAGAGCGACTGACGCCGATTCAAGAGGACGAAACGGCGCTCGTCATCTG
Organism: Pyrinomonadaceae bacterium; assembly: GCA_013816505.1. GTDB lineage: Bacteria > Acidobacteriota > Blastocatellia > Pyrinomonadales > Pyrinomonadaceae > JACDEG01. The sequence goes on from JACDEG010000457.1 coordinate 3,996, forward strand.
GGCGCTGTGGAACCACTACGACGAGTTTCGCGACATCGAGTTCATCAGGCCGCTCTACCACTCGCTGATTACGTGCGCGGCGGACTTCATGGCGCGCTTCCGCGACCCCGCGACGGGGTTGCCGCGCCCCTCTTGGAATCTATGGGAGGATCGCTACGGCGTTCACGCCTTCACTTGCGGCACGGTCGTCGGGGGCCTGCGTGCCGCCGCGAACTTCGCGGAGTTGTTCGGCGAGGCGGAACTCGCCGCCGGCTATCGCCATGCCGCGACCGAAATCTGTGACGCGATGCGCGCGCACCTCTTCCGCCCGGAACTCGGTCGCTTCGCGCGGACAATCTTGCCGCGCGAAGACGGAGGCTTCGATGTCGACCCGATTCTCGACGCTTCGCTGTGCGGCATCTTTTACTTCGGGGCGTTCGCGCCGGACGACGACACGGTGCGGGCGACGATGCGCGCGGTCGCGGAAGGACTGCGGGTCAGGACACACATCGGCGGCATCGCGCGCTACGAAGGCGACGGGTACATGCGCGTTGTCGAGGGTGCGCGCGAGGACATCCCCGGCAACCCGTGGCTGATCTGTACGCTGTGGCTGGCGGACCACGAAATCGCGACCGCGCTGACGATTGATGACTTGCGTGGCGTGACGGAAACCCTCCGGCGCGCCGCCGAACGCGCGCTTCCGTCGGGGACCTTCGCCGAACAATTTCACCCGTTGACCGGGGCACCGCTCTCGGTCTCGCCGCTTACTTGGTCACACGCCGCGCTGGTCACCACCGTGATGCACTATCTGCGCAAGCTTGAATCGTTGCAGGCGTGTGACTCGTGCCACCACCCGCTGTTTCGTTACGACCGTCGTGCCCGCCGCCGGGCAACCTACATCAGAGAATCGACCGCGGAGCTGACCAACGATTGACGCTCGCCCCTCCGTCGAGTTATTACAAAGGCACACCAAAGCTTATCAACCAAATCTGTTCGCGGGAGAGACGTTTGTGAGAAGAGCCAAAATACTTGCCACGCTGGGGCCGGCGTCGCGTGAAACGGCGGTGCTCGAAGCGCTGCTCGCGGCGGGCATGAACGCGGCGCGGATCAACATGTCGCATGGCGACCAGGAGGAGCACGCCGAATCGATCAAGCGCGTCCGCGCCGCCGCCGAGCGGATGAAGCGCCCGCTCGCGGTGCTGGTCGATTTGTCTGGGCCGAAGATCAGAACCGGCGTCCTCAAAGG
>JACDEG010000458.1 GCA_013816505.1 Pyrinomonadaceae bacterium
GCTCAACCCTTCCCTGATCGGCGAGCACCCGCCTGACGTTGGCGCTTTCCATGTCCAGCATCCGCCTGGTCGTCATCCGCTGCGGCTGGTGCTCTCTGACGATGCCAACGAACTCGCCCCGCTGCTTACGAGCCGCCAACTCCTCCTTGACCGCTTCGTAAGTCGTCAAACCCAAGTTGCGCCGTAGCGCATCGGTCGTCACCTTCCGCATGTCGGCGACCGCTTCCCGCTCCATCGCATGATCCCGGGCGAATGTTACTGATTCCTGTGCTCGCCGGGCGACCTCCTCCCGGCTGTGCTCGATGCCGCCACGCTCCAGCGCCTGAGCAACCACGTCTCGCGCTTGATGGCCGAAACGGGCGTCCATCTCTGCGTGTCTGCGTTGCATCTCGGTGCGGTCATACCGTTTGCTTTTGCGATCAACTCGTGCCGCCGCTTGATTGAGACCCGCGCCCTCTTTGACCGTGATACCTTGTTCCGCCAATCGTGCCTTCATCTCGGCGGCTTCGCGCTGTACCTCCGCTCGCCGTGGGCTGTTTGCTTGCAGGTAGTCGCTGGTAAAACCCTTCAACTCCGGCGCTCCGGTGCGCTGATCAACCTCGACCTCATAGCCTAAGCGCTGCACCTTCACTGCCAGCTTCGCCCGGTACACGGCGGTATTGAAGGCTTGGCCGCGATACAGCTCTCGCTCCTGCACCGGCTTCATGCGTCCATCGGCTGTGCGTGTGAGATTGGCGATCACGACGTGGGTGTGCAGTTGCGGCGCGGCGTAGCCGGTCTCACGGTCAGGCCTCGCCGTATCATGTTCAAATTTCGCGGCGATGAACTTACCCGTCGTCTCTGCCGGCGTGTTGCCGCCAAGACGCGCTTGAGTATCCTTTTCTGCCTCGTGCAGCGTTTCATTAACCGCCTCGCGGTGCGCCCTGATGAGTCGCTTATCGCCGCCGACCAGAGCCGCAATGGAGACTGATTTCGGCGCGGAGAACGTCGCGTCCCAACCCGCCCGGTGCTCGCTCGTCTTCACTGTGTCGCCATACTCATTGGTGTATTCTTTCGACGGCACATGCCGCACCAGTTGCTCACCGGTGCGCGGATCCTGCCCATCCATCAGGCGCTCGAACTGCTCGCGCTCAATCGGGCCTTCCAAACCAAGTTCCTCGGCCAGCTTGCCGCTCCACTCACCTTCCACGCGCTCACCCTCGGTGTAGTAATTCTCGCGCGAACTGCTGTACTCGCTTTGGTAGTAGGATTTGGCTTGCGCCGCGCCAAGGGCTTTGCTCATCGTCATCATGGTGATTATAAGAACTCGTCTTGTATCTCATGGATTGGTGTGTGCGGCGACCTCTGCTTTAAGGGCTTGTCGTTACCCACATTTTGCGGTTGTGGCTCACGAGCCATGGTCGTTTCCAACATCGTCTGCGGTGGCTGCTTAGCCGCCATTGCACTTGCCGTTTCTAACGACACATCAGCAGGTGCTTTGGATGACTTCCCGGTTGAGGTTGTGGGGCGCGTTTTCGGCGGCGTTGCCGGCGTACCGGGCGGCATCGGCGGTCCAACGTCGCCCTGCTTCGGCACACGCGGCAGAAAAGCGTGCGCGACTGGGCCCATCCGGTGGAACGGAAAGCGAAATCCGACCACCTTATCTTCGTACTTCCAGTAGCCGTTCATGTTCGGCAACGCCATGATCTGCTCCTTGCTAATTACGCTTCGGCGCTCGGTGAACGTCGAGTAAGTGATCGAGTCTCTGCCGCTATCTTTGACGCTTGCCGTGGTCCCGATCTTCGGCTTCTCGCGTTCCTCGTCGCCAATCGTTTCCGCAATCCACTTCGCCGATTCCGCTTCGCCGCAGCGCATGAAGATCTTCAGGTGCGGCGCGGCCAACATCGTCCTCGCGAGCGGTCCGTAGTTGTCGTCGTACTGCGTTCTTCCCTGCGTTCCCTGCACAATCTTGATGCCGTACTTGCGACCCTCAACCAGTCCGGTGTAGAGCGCCGGGAGACGCTTCAATGCGTGTACTTCATCCACGATCAACCAGCACGGATGCTCGCGTCCCCACTCGGGTCGGACGCTCATCAAACGCTTCAGCAGAAGATCGATAAACGCCGCGTGTAGCGGTCTGAGCGCTTCCCGTGTGTCCTGCTTTGAAGTGATGAATATCCATCCCCTTCGCTGCGCCGCCCACTCCGTTAAACTGATTGCGCCCTGACACTCATTCGGCATCGGCAACAGCTTTAGCGTGTCGCCGACATCCGAGAGGCTCCCCAACACGCCGCCGCGTTGATTACCGGCGTTCGGGTTGATCAGCAAAGCGTGCTCCGTGCCTTCCACCAGCTCATCTATTTTCGATTCATCTTGTAGCCATGCGATGATCTGCGCCGGGCTCGGACCAAACTCCAACATCCTCGCAAAGATGCTGCGCGATGCCTTCGCGAAGAACTGCGTCGGCGTCGCGTGCTTCTCATCCCGACCGGGGAAGAAACTCTCCGCCAACAGCTTCCGGTCGGTCGGGTACTTGACTTCAAACGCGGGCGACCAGTAAGGGAAGCGCACGTCCAGCGGATTGAGGATGATGTCCCCACGAGCAGCATTGAAATGCGCTTGGACGAACTCGCACGCCGGGTCATAGATCACCGCCCCTTCCGGCGGCCTTCGGGCGGCAATCTGGCGCAAGAAGCTGTGGATGATCTGGGTCTTGCCGGTGCCCGGATCGCCGAGTAGCAGGATGTGCTCGGCTTCCTCCTCGCGCGGGATGCGCAAAGTATAGGATTGCTCACGGCGGCGTAACTTCTGTTTCAGTTTGCTGACTATGTTACTCATCATGCGGCACGCTCCTTTGAGTTATAAACAACAATTCCTAATCCGGTCGCGGCGTCCTGTTCGCGCTCGTACTGCTGCGGCGCAAGCTCGCGCGTGCCCCGGATTGCTCTGCCCTGTTCGTACTGCTTGTTGGCTCGCCGGTCACGGATGATCGTTACCCCAAGCCCCGAGAAAAAGATCACGCCGCCGACCATCAACATCGGGGCGCACAAGCCCCCAAAACTCTTGCCGTCGTAGATACTCGTCCGCATCCACGGATACATCTCGGCGTCACGAGTGCGTCCCATCTGCCAGTAGAAATACTTGTGCGCGATGCCGGGTTTGAGCATGAACTTCAACCCTAACTTCGGGTCTCTGACGATCTTGCCGCGCGCGTCCAGTACCGGCTCAACTTCTGCATCGGTGAGGCGCACAAAGGTGTCTTTTTTGGTTGCCGGATGGGTGATGCTACGCACCAGCAAGATGTAGGTTGACTGGCTTCTTTTACTAACACTAGCTCTCAGCGAGCACCTCGCATACTGCTTCAGATAGGTGCGCTCCAACGGCTGCAATCCATACTTCATCTGCACCCAGAAGAGCGCGACCGCAACCACTACCCCGCACATCAACCACGCCGCGACGTACCCTGCGGTGCGACGCTTGAAGTTGCGCAGCCGGGTCATCCCTTCTTCGGTAAAGACGTTCGTGTGCGCCATCTTTCTGAGTGCTCCGGTAGCCTTGGCGACGATGAAAATCCACGCTTTATTTTTGGTTGTGAGTGCGATTGCTAGCGAGCATCGTGTCGGCGATCTTCGCCGCGTTGTGCTCGGCTGCGGCCCTCGTGTTTTCCCACTCCTGCGCTGTCAGATTCTCATTCGCCAGCAACCGGAAACCGTGCCCGACGAGGTAGCGTAGGCGACCGAACTCTTCGTACAACAGCCGTTCGTATTTCGTCATCTGGTACGCTTGAACACTCGACTTCTCTAGCGCCAAGTCACGACACCAATCTGTCGGACAAGCGCCGTTCCTACCAGCTTCTAAAGCGATCTGTTGCCACTCTTCCTCAGTTACGCGGAACGAATATGCCCGCGTCCTTTTTGTTCTGTGATAGCTCATCTTCATTAACCTCACTCACCTAGATACAGGGCTTTTACTCTTCGCCCGTTGATGACAAATGTAAACGCTTGATTACATTTGCAACCATTGGTACTAAGAAGCCGTGTAGCGGCAACGCTTACATGCGTCACCAAATGATGACGCGCATAATCGGCGTGCGTTTACCCTTGAGGGATGACGTGTCTCCAAAACTCAGGTGCGAAGCGCCTTCGTCCTCTGGTCGCATGTTGGGATGGACTCTTCAACTTGCCCAACCAGAGACCATATTGCGGTCACTTACCGATCCCGGCGTGACTCTGTTTGGTGAAGTTCATCCAACCGGCAGAGGGTTTCGTCGAGCGTTAAGTAGTCGCTGATGCCTGCTTCGGAAACGCCTCGCCACACTCCCAAGTCACCATGCCGGTAAGTGCCGTCAGGGTTAAAACAAGCCACCAGTTTCGAGGCCCGACTGAACACCCGCGTCAATCCGTTCGGCAGCTTCTCGACGGAGTAATTTGCGGCGCGCATGGCCCGCCTGAAACGATCTTCCACGGTGTCATCATGGTCGGTAATTTTCGATGTCCTTGCCACCATTTCGAACCTCCCTACACGCCCGCTTGACCGGCGATTTCCGCGTTGCTGTGCTTCGAGGTTTGGTGATTGTTGGCCGGGTTCGTTCGTGTCGCTTGAGCCTCCGCTTTGGCGCTCGCGCCGCTCGGCTTGATGGTGCTCCGCAGGTGCTTTTGAAAGCCTGCATCCGCCGTAAATGTCTGCGCCAATGCCGCCTCGACGACCTGCGACTTCGTGGGTTTGCGTCCGGTCACTGCTTCGACGTAAGCCGGGTACTCTTCGAGCTGATGGAGCACCCTCCCATCCATCTCATACGTCTCGGATTCACGCCATTCGATATACTCAAAATGCAGTGCCGGACTGTTGCCGTTGCCGCCGTTCCCGTTGCTGTTTTTCGCTTTGGCTGCCATCTCTGACCTCCTCGTTTTCGGTTAAGGATTGTTTCAATTAGGGCGCTTGAACTTGTCGCTCAAGACGCCCGCTTCGCTGACCACTGGCGCAAACTTCCCTGCTCTTCCGGCATCAGCTTCACCGCGCGTAAAGATTCTCGTGACCACCCCGCCGCCAGCACCTCCGCTTCCGCCGAGAACGGCTGTGGCACGACCACCTCGTCAAGTCTGGTTGCCATAAAGAAGCCCGCTCCTTCGCTCTCCCCTCCGTCGTCGGGTACGCGCATCATCAAGGCCGGACCGTCACGCCGCTCACGGCTCACCGCGATGACTTCAATGCCCAAAGGCTCAGGGC
>JACDEG010000459.1 GCA_013816505.1 Pyrinomonadaceae bacterium
AGGCGATCCGGCTACCTCAACCGACCTACCCGGCGAAAGCCAAGCGCGCCGGCGCCTCAGGCAGGGTGAGCGTACAGGTCGTGGTGGATGAAAAAGGCAAGGTGGAGTCGGCGCGGGCCGTGAGCGGGCACCCGTTGTTGCAAGAGGCGGCAGTTGCGGCCGCCCGGCGAGCGGAGTTCCCGCCCAAGAAGGTTGGCCGTAAGGCCGTCAAAGTAACGGGCGTGATCACGCACCATTTCACCGACGGAGACGAAAAGCAGAAGGCGCGGCGGTCGGGACGCTCACGTTGAAGAGTTGAGAAGGTTCTCCAGAAGGTTGCGTTGCAAAGAATATTTTGGGGCAGGAAGTTCACCATCAACTTTTCGTTATGCGGCGATCTGAAACAGCGAAGCAACAAACTTCGCCTGACCCATCACATCATTACCGGCTAACCTTTTGACTTGACCCTTCCGCAACATGTTCATCGCTTCGACTCCTTCAATCGTTCGCTCCGCCGTGTAGAACGAGCCGAAGCATTGCGAGGAGCGGACCTTCTTTTTGATGAAGCGATGATCTTGTTCGATGATGTTATTCAAATATTTAACGCACCGAAGCTGACAATCCACCAGCAACACCTTCTCTTCTTGTGAAGCACTGAAAGCATCCGGGTAGGCAGCATTCTTGTCCACATTGATCGAGCGCGGGAGTCGTCGATGATCAGCTCGCATCATCTTCTTAAAGAACCTTTTTGCGGCGCTAATATCGCGTTTGGCGCTCAACATGAACTCAATCGTCTGTCCGTCTTTGTCAACGGCGCGGTACAGGTATTTACAAGATTTACCAACCTTGATGTAGTTTTCATCAATGCGATATGAAGTGCCGCCAGCTTGAGGTGAGGGCGCAGGCGTTTGTTGATGTCAGGCGCGTAGCGCATCACCCATCTCCACACAGTCGTATGATCTACTGCCAGGCCACGCTCTCTCATCATCTCTTCCAGATCGCGATACGAAAGTTGAAATCTACAATACCAACGGACGCAAAGTAGGATGATATCGGGTTGATGATGTCGCCACTTAAAGGGGTTTTGGATGCGCTTCATGATTGTGCTCGCACGGATGTCAAACGTTGAAAGCCTCAGATTGTAACCGACAATTAATTGCTGCAACACTGCCCTCTTTACACGTAACGCCGGATAAAGCCGGAATAAGTTTTTCTTAACCACCATACACTTCTTGAAACTTACCCGAACGGCGAGAGTCATCGACACAGGCTTGACAGAGTGAGACCGATAATCTGTTTTAAGGGCATTTGTGGCAAATCTGTTAAGAGCAGCCCTTGTGCCAACTTCACCAGAATTTCCAAACTAGGTGAGTAATGAGTGCGTCATGGGCCGAGATTCTCCGCACGGAATTTAACGCTCGCGTTCAGCGGCGCGGCGCAAGCGCCGCGTCCGCTGCAACGGGTGGTTCGGCTGGGTCGCCATCACCAAGGGCACCGGGACGCGCCTTTGACTCTGCCAGGCTGCCAGCCCGCTGAGCCAGCTAGCGGAGCGGGAGCGTGTGCGTGTAGCATCGCTGTGTCTGGACATACCGCGATCTCGTATGGCCAACCTCATCGACAGACTGTTCGTTGAGGCGTCTCACCGTGCGATCATACTCGTGCGCCGCGCGTTCGAACCGTTCCATCTCCTCTTTAAACTGGTCCTGAGTCATCCCGGCTTTCAGCACGGGCAAGGGGAGCGGATGATCCTCGAGGTAGTCCACAAGGAATTGGCGGTGGCACCACTCGTGGAAGCCGAGAGTGACTTGGCCCTTCACGGCGTCGCCCTGAGTCGTGCCACGGCCGTAGCAGGAATAGCCGTTCGCATTTGCCTTGCGTTTGTAGATCGTCTGAATCTGGATCGAACCTCTCCATTGAAACGTCTTGTTCCCAGCATATTTAACCCAATCAGGAAACGTGATGCGGGTCACGGCTCCCTTGTTATTCAGGAGGGCGAGGTAGTTGTCACGGCCCGCCCCCTCGGGAAGGTCATCGATGATAAGGTCCTCCTCGATGACATAGTTGATGTGCACACCGATTACCGCGTCGGACCTTCTGATGAGCACCTTCTCGGACCTAACGGTCTGCGGCGGAGCGAGCGCCACCGTTGCTGCGGGCAAGGGTACCCACCAGCCTAGGGGATGGTTCGGATTGGTATGATAGGAGGCCGAACTGCCCGGCCCCCCGAGCAACTCGCGCTTCGGGCGTAGGCCCAAGCATCCCGGGTCTCGGAACCTCCCAGGTCCAGGCCATGATTCTCGGCAGTGATCGACCCATGTCAGGTCCAGTAAACCGCAGCATTGACCCATCGTCCTACCCTCCTCACCCGACGCCTAGGTTCCGGCCCCGCCGGTCGGGTAGCAGGGAGGCCGAACGCTGATGATATAAAGCGGGGCACCTCCTCCGGTGAGTCTTTGTTAGACTCACGTGCGGGTTAAGCAATCGCAAAGGAGGCACCCACAATGACAGTATATATTGGAGTTGATCTTCATGCGCGCCAACAAACAGTGGCGTATATGAACACCTCAGATGGCGAGATCAAGTGCCGTGAGTTACCGCATCAGAAGGATGATGTACGCGCTTTCTACCAGCAGTTCACGGGTGAAGTAAAAGTCAGAGTAGAAGCCAGCGGCTACACGAGTTGGTTTGAGGAACTGGTCGAAGACTGCAGTCACACCCTACTCGTTGGTGACGCGGCGTAGATTAGACGCCTCGCCAGACGCCGCCAGAAGAATGACCGTCGAGATGCTGAACTGATCCTTGACCTGTTGGTGCATGATGAGTTCCCACAGCTAGCTTTATCGCTACCCATCGGAGACGCGCGAAGTCTTACGACAACTTCGATTTCGACACAAGCTGGTGAAATTACGGACGATCACCCTCAACTCTTTGCACGCGCTTTCCATCGGAGCAGGGTTATCGTTGCAAGCGAAGTTGGCAACAGCAGACGGGCGCATGCAGTTACAAAAGTTACGTCTCTCGCCAGTACTCACTACGCAGCGCGACGAGTGGCTGGTGTTAGCCGATGAACTGTCCAAGCGCATCCTCGCGGTTGAACGATGGTTGAAGCGGCAAGCTAAAGACGATGAACGAGTGCAGCGGGCGCAGACGCACGCCGGAGTCGAGCTACTCACGTCACTTTGTTTAGTTCACACGCTCGGCGATGTGGCACGCTTTAGCAACCCACGCAAGGTGACGGCATACGTTGGACTCGATGTTACGGAGCACTCGTCGGCGGAGCGCAAAGTATATGGTGGTATTAGTAAAGCCGGATCACGACTGCTGCGCTACTTGCTGGTCGAAGCCGGACAGACTGCTGCCAAGAGCGATGAACAACTCAGGGATTTCTACCAACAAGTGATGAAGCGTAGAGGCAAGGCGAAAGCGAAAGTGGCGGTCGCACGTAAGCTATTGGTGCGACTTTTTATCATGCTGCGAGACGAGATAGATTATGCCGAGTTTTTGCGTCGTGGAAAACAAACGACGTAAGAAGAGCGGCAGTCGAAGTCAGCTTGCCCGGCAATTCCGTAGGCTCGACTACCAGGTCAATGCCTGTACGCTGCTTGGGCGGCTGACCCTTCTTCACCGAAGAAGAAGGTGCGCATTATTCCTCATGGGCGCAAAGCGCTGCCCGGATAGATGGTTGATCGCTGCCGCCAGCGGGCAGTGATCGCAGTTGAGGTAGGCGCTAAAGACACATGGAACAAGGCGAGAGATGTTCTCAAACTAACGTCAGTGCGATTGCCCAACCCTTTAACTCAAGATGCACACAGCGGCATCTGCGCCGCTGCGGTAGAGGTCTGTGCTTTTCTCTTGACTCGCTTTATAGATGGAATTGAGCGGCACCGAGCGGACAGTATCCAACCTGAACTTTAGGAAAATACATGAGAGGGAAGCTATCGAGGCGTCCATCCGTTTCCCGGCGGGAAACTGCTCGACGGCAAAGAGGCCCAAGCCGGTTGCTGTCCGTTTAATGACGAAATAACGACTTCCTTGTGTCATATAGGGAACCTAAACGAGATGTGTAAAATGATAGCCCTAAAAAAAGGAGCTATCAATGACAAGTTTAGACGAGATCATTAATGACTCAAGGGATGCGCGAGAGGTCAAGCGCGCGGTGTGTGTGAAGATGGCTATGAGCGAGATGCCAACGGCTCAGATTACTGAGATGTTGAATGTGACGCGGAATGTGTCAACGATTTTGAGACTCTCTCTTTCATGAATTTAACTGCACCGCCCGACTCTCTTCAGGCGGGTTGATCCACACCGCCGCAGGGACGATGGGCGGCACCGGCACATGCCTCACGAACCGCTCCGGGTGCTCGGCGTAAGCTTTGCGCAGCGTTCGTCGTCGCACCCCATCGATCTCTGCCGCTCTCCCGTAGTGCACATTCGCTGGCGTGTGCAGCCCGATCCCACTATGCCGATGCTCACTGTTGTACCAACAAAAGAACCTTCGACAGAATGAGTGCGCCTCATCAAATGATCCGAACCTCGTAGGGAACTCCGGCCGATATTTCATTGTCTTGAACTGCGATTCCGAGAACGGGTTATCGTTCGAGACGTAGGGTCTGGAATGCGTCTTCGTTACCCCGAGCTCAGCCAACAGCTGCGCCACTAGCCCTGACTTCATCGACGACCCGCGATCAGCATGGATCGTTAGTTGCCCTGCTGTGATTTCCTGCTTTTGGCACGTGCGCTCGATCAGTTCCTGAGCTAAGGCGGCCGACTCATGTGCGGCCAGCATCCAGCCCACCACGTAGCGGCTGTAGATGTCGATGATCACGTACAGATAATAGTAGGTCCATTTCGCTGGCCCGCGCAGTTTCGTAATGTCCCAACTCCAGACCTCGTTCGGACGCGTCGCCAGCAATTCGGGTCGGGCGTACATGGGGTGACGCAACTGATCGCGCCGCTTAATTCTGTCAACACCTTTGGATTTAGTAAGCATCAGAAAATTAGGGTGGCGCTCCGGCGACGTCCGGCGCGTGAGCGTACGGTTAGGGGACGGTGGGCTGCAAAACTTCGATAGGATGTTAAGGGAGTCCGCGCGGGAGTCGCAAAAGGTGCTCTACTGAAAAATCCTGGACTGCATTCCGTCGCTGCAAGATAAGAGAGAAGCGGACGGCGAGCGGTCAATTTCAGGAAGGTACTCACGCGCGTGGCACACAACATGTATATGTA
>JACDEG010000460.1 GCA_013816505.1 Pyrinomonadaceae bacterium
TGGCGGGAACCTGGTGTACCGCGCCATCTCTTTCGTCGCCGCGCGACAGTCGGTGAAGCTGCCGCCGCTCCGCCTCGCAGTCCTTAACGAGATTCCGCTGGGGCGCGGTCTCGGCAGCAGCGCGGCGGCAATCATCGCCGGGATCAAGTTATTCGCACATCTCTTTGGTCAGGACTTTACCGAGCAGCAGGTGCTGGGTTACGCGACGGAGTTGGAGGGGCACGCCGACAATGTTGCCGCATCTCTGCACGGTGGGTTGGTGGTGACGTGCGTCGGTGACGATGGCGGCGTGTTGAGCGTCAAGAAACACTGGCCGCCGGAAATCAAAGTGCTCGTCATTTCGCCGCACGTGAGTTTGGGAACGGCACAGGCACGCTCCGTCCTGCCACCCCAAGTCAATCACACCGACGCGGTTTACAACCTTCAACGGGCGGCGCTTTTTGGCGCGGCGTTGGACGAACGGCGTTATGATCTGTTGTGGGAATCGATGCGGGATCGTCTGCACCAACCTTACCGCGAGGCGCTGGTGCCGGGCTTGCGCGAAGCATTGAGCATCACGCGCCGCAAGGGTCTGCTCGGCATTTCTCTAAGCGGCGCGGGGCCGAGCGTGCTGGCCTTTGCCGATGATTGTTATGACGAGATTCAGCAAGACATCGCCGAGAATTTTCACCGCTACGGCATCGAGACCTCCGCGCGATTGCTGAAGGTGGACGCGGACGGCGCGCGGAGTCGCAAGCTTTGAGGCGGTAATCGGAAGACGTGCGAGGTGGATCGGCTGAGTCAACCTCGGCTTGCGCGGCTCAATACAATCAAATGTCATCAAAAATCAAACAGGAGCAACTCTTAGGTTATGTCGATAGTAAAGCGTATCGGCGTCTTGACCGGCGGGGGTGACGCGCCGGGACTCAACCCCGCAATCAAAGGTCTGGTGTATCGCGCCTCCGAGTACAACATTACGGTCGCCGGGCTGTACGACGGGTGGCGCGGTCTGCTTAACCCGCTGCGCGACGTGCTGCCGCTCGACCGCTCGAAGGTGCGCCGCTGGGATCGTGACGGCGGGACGAATCTCGGATCGTCGCGCACCAACCCGTTCAAGATACTCAACGAAGAGGGCGAGCGGATCGACCGCTCTGACGAGGCCATCGAAAATATTGCGAAGCTCGGCCTTGACGCCATCGTCGCGTGCGGCGGCGAAGACACGCTCGGTGTCGCAGCGCGTCTGTCGGAGAAAGGCGTCCCCGTCGTCGGTGTGCCGAAGACAATTGACAAAGACCTCGCGGGAACCGATTACACGCTCGGCTTCGACACCGCGCTGAGGAATGTAACGGAGGTGATTGAACGTTCGCGCACGCCGGCTGGTTCGCACGGTTGGGTGCAGGTAATCGAGGTGATGGGCCGTCACGCCGGCCACCTCGCGCTGTGGGCGGGCGTCGCCGGGCAAGCCGATCTGATCTTGATCCCGGAACATCCGTTCAGGTATCAGAAGGTTTACCAACACCTACGCGAGCGGCTCGGCGACACGACGGGGCAAGTGCGCGACCCGCAACGCCCACGATATTCTGTGATCGTGGTGTCCGAGGGCGCGTATTCCGAGGACGGCGAGTTAGTCACCGTCGATGATCGGCATGACGCTTTCGGCCACGCGCGTCTGGGAGGAATCGGCGAAGTCCTCGCCAAGCGAATCATGGCGGAGACGAACTATGACGCGCGCTCCGCGATGCTCGGCCACCCGCAGCGGGGCGGGCCGCCGTCGGCGGTGGATCGGATCATGGGCATGATGTTTGGCGCGCGCGCCGCCGCCGCCGTGGCCGCGGGCGATTTCGGCAAGATGGTTTCGGCGCGGGGCATCGCGCCGGCCTGTGATCTGTCGCTGGTCGACATCTCATCGGTGCTTGGAAAACTGAACACGGTCGATGTCGAGCGTTATTACGACACCGACCGCTATCACCTGAAAGACATCGGGATGTGAGCGGCAGACAACAAATCTCCACCGTCATCGATAATTGAAAGCGCGTTCTTACAGCATTGAGACAATTACACCGACCAAGTATGTCCCTAAGAAAATGCCGACAAACGCTAAGATTGTAATGAACGCCTTGATGCCACGCGTCTTAAACAAATAATACGGAATGATGAAGACCCATACCAGATACAAAAAAAGGCCCATGTCATAGACCCATGTCACTCCGTGCCTTTTGCTATCTTCTTTCAGCCACCATCCAATGAGCCAGAAGAAACCAATCGCGTACATCAAATCAAAAGCTAGAGAAGGTTCAATGCCACGAGCAACATATAAACCATTCGCAATTTGTACAATCAACAGAAAAATGCAAAGAAGTATTAATGGCTTTGAAGCATCCGATTCAGGTTTCATGTTTTCGGTTTTGTTTTCAATCACAGCTACACAAGAATCAGACGGCTGAAATTCAGGTTAACTAGCGCGCGGGTTTCCGCATTGGTAAAAAGAGCGTTCATGGCGCGTCCGGTTCAGCCTAGTATAGGCCGTCCCACTTCGATTAACTCATCTCATCTGCACTCGGCCCGTAGATCGATGGCACCTTAGCGCCCATCGGTCGCAAGTATGTCGAAAGCTGCCCTCGATGATGCACCTGATCGAACAAAAACTCCCACGCATACTCATACCCCTGCGCACGCCTTAACACCTGCCCCGCTACCTCAAACCCAACCTCCTTCTCATATGCTCCAATACTAATTCCTTCCATGCGGCTCGTGATCTCATCATGCTGCTCATCATATATGCGGAGGATTTCCGCCACGGTGGCGGGCGTCTCATGATCTCGCCAATCAATCACGCCGCTTTCCAACCCATCGACTAACAGTTTCTCTTCTATCACGATGAGCCAAGCAATTTCGCGCGCTGACCGTGACTTCGGGTGAGGCCGGTAATCTGTTTGATCTTGCGGAATACGTGAAATCACATTGCGAGTGGCGACCGCTTCATGTTTCCAGAAATGCAGAAAGAGAGTTTTTTGATCCATAGACGAGTGCCTTCCAGCGAGATAAAAAGGGCGAAACTTGATGCGCGACTTCTAGCAGAACAAATCGCAGGCTGTCAAACTTTGCCAACTCATGTTGTCCTGACCGAGACACAAAAAGGCGGTAGGCTTTAGTTCGGTATGATTCGCTTTTGTTATTCGCGCGAGAGTGAAAGAGTGGAAGCGTCGGGTGCAGTGATGGCGCGCTCACCGGTCGTTGCCTTCGCCGGTTGTGACAGGGCGGAGGCCGACATCAGCACGAGCGCGATCCAGACGAAATCAGCGAGCAGCAGGTGGACGAACTGTAACCAGATCGGTGCGAGCAGCGTGACGTTCAGCGCGCCGACTCCCATCTGCACCGGCACCAGCACAAACAATGCCACCGACCAGCGTTTGACCGCCGTGCTCTGCGTCGACTGACACGCGTAGACGGCGGTCGTGATGACAAGGAAACTAGCGAAGACGGCAAGCAGCGGATGTAGCACGCGGAGTTGGATCAGCAGGTGCGACGTCGGCGACAAGTCCTGCTTGAGTGCTTCGGCGAGCGACGCCGATGGATAGAGCGTGTCGCCAAGTGCCGCGACCGCGCCACTCGCAGCAAGAATCAGCATCGCCAGCAAACTGACACCCGCGAGCAACGTCATTCCATCGTTTAATCTCAGACGCAAGCTCCCTCCACCCAAACCCCACCACGCTGTCAAGGAAATCGACCCGATCAGCAAGAATGTATTCATCAGATGAACGGCCATGAACATCGCACGCGCCATCGAAGCGTTGTCGGCGACCAATTCAAAGAGCACCAGCCCCGCTCCGACGAGCGCTTCTGTGACCATAAAGAGCAGGCTCAGCGCGGCCCCGCGGCGGACGCGGTGATGACGCGGGAACGCCCGCCACGCCCACGCGAACAGGGTGATGACGAGCAGCAGAGCCACCCCGCTGGTCAGCCGGTGGGTCAACTCGATGACGGTTTTTAGTTGCGGGTCACGCGGAATAACGTCCCCATTGCAGAGCGGCCAATGACTGCCGCACCCCGCGCCGGAGCCTGATGCGCGGACGTACGCGCCCCACACAATGACGGCCAGGGTGTAGGCCAGCACGCCCCACGAAAAGAAAGCAAAACGACTCGACTTCACAGCATAAATTATCTCACAAATGTGCCACGAATTTTCTCACCACGAAGCCACGAAAATCGCGATTCACCATATGCGCGAATGAGAAGTTCAAGGTGAAAACTAAACCCCTGAATTGTTCCGTGTGAAGGCCGCAGCTGATGTCGGGGACAGATCGAACAAGTCGTGATGAGTCTGGCGATCAACGCACGAGATGAACTGCCCGACGGCGGGCAGTTCATGATCGAAACCCACGCCGTCACGCTCGGCGACACCTCTCAAACGGGAGTCGGGTTAATCGAACTCAATAATGCGAATCAAGGGTAGAAAATAGCGGGCGTTGAAAACAAAAGACTTACGAAAAGCGCTGTAGGACTTTGGCGGCAACATAGCCCATCAGTCGTTGATTTGACATGAACGATTTCTACCTTTGATTGGCATTCAATAGTAAACCGCGATCAATAAGAGGCAGCGTTCAAAACGGTCGAGCGCACTGATGTCCAGACCGTCACTGACCTTTGCCGTCGAGGAACACTTTTAAGACGCGTGCGCGCGATGGGTGGCGCAGCTTCTTTAGCGCTTTCGCTTCAATCTGCCGGATGCGCTCGCGCGTTACGTTGAAGTGCTGGCCTACCTGTTCGAGCGTGTGCTCCTCTCCCGACCCGTCAAGGCCGTAGCGCATCTTCAGAACCTTCTCCTCGCGCGGGCTGAGCGTCTGAAGCACTTCGTCGGTCAATTCACGTAAATTAACCGAGACGACCGCCTCCGCCGGGTTGACAATCGATTTGTCTTCGATCAAATCTCCCAGAGAGGATTCCGCGTCTTCGCCAATGGGCGTTTCCAATGAAATCGGGTCTTGGGCCATCTTGAAAATCTGCCTGACTTTGGCGACTGGCATCTCGACCCTGCGTGCCACTTCTTCGCTGGTCGGTTCGCGCCCTAACTCCTGCACGAGGGCGCGCGACGTGCTGCGCAGCTTGTTGATCGTCTCGATCATGTGGACGGGAATGCGGATGGTGCGTGCCTGATCGGCAATCGCGCGGGTGATCGCCTGCCGAATCCACCACGTCGCGTAGGTCGAGAACTT
>JACDEG010000461.1 GCA_013816505.1 Pyrinomonadaceae bacterium
GCAGCGGACCATTCGGCGTCGCGCTGGAGCAATCGGGTTCTTTCCGCAGACAAGTCCATGCTGTGTCTCCTTTTGCGAACTTAGTGAAGCAGCGTAAATACTGATTAGCGCTATAGAATTGGCGCGGCGGCAAAACCGACAACCTTGAAAAGAAGCAAGCTCAAGCCACTCGCATCCAATGACTCGAACACCTCAGTTAGCTTCTTAGGCATCGCCTTCAACTTCGGCATAGAGCAGAAGCTACTTCTGCACGATTCTGCTCGTATGATCTGAAACAATCTGCCAACGCCCATCCCGCTTGACATAGACGGTCGTGTAACGTTCGTTGTCGTCGAACGTTTTACCTTTGCGTGTCCCTTTCGATGCCCAGCGACCGGTCACTACAGCAGCGTCTCCATAGACCCGCACTTGAACGTCACGACTTTTCCTGACTCAATTTTCGTGTCGCCGGACTTGAGGTTCGCGATCTCCTGCGCTTTAGTAACGACCTCACCATCAGAACTTGTGAAGCTGAAATCATCAGCCATGAGGCGGTCAAACGCCGCCGCGTCACGCCGCACGATGGCTTCGTCATACTCCTTGTTCAGCTTCAGCACCTCTTGTTCTGCCTGACTGGTTTGGTTCGCCGAGCTGTTCGTGGTTTGACTAACAACGAGCAGAGTGATGACGATTGCTTTCCCACAGAGCAAACTCTTTCCAGTGAGTCAGAAGATAGCGCAGACGATTCTTCAGACGCCATCGTTGCGGGTATTTCTGTCGCAGGTAAGCATGGCAGGCGTTGTACGTCGCAACCGCGACGTAGCTACGGAAGTCACCGATGAGGTTGCCGTTCGGGTTGTTTTTGCAGTCGCTCAGACGCGACAGCAAATGAGTCACGGTCTCGCTGTACACATCTTCCGCGTCCTGACTTTCGCGGCTCGGTGTGTTCGCGGCGCGGGCACCCAGTTTGTTAGTGACGATAGCTTTGATGATCGGCGCGGCGTGTTCGGTAAGGAGTTGCGACAGCAAACGATCTGACTCCGCCCCGCGCGCCGCACGCAGGAAAGGCAGCAGCAGTTCGTCGCTTTGTCGTCCTACTCCTTCCGCGTTCATGTGCCGATGCTGAAAAATTGTCGCGGCATTTTGTCCCTGAGCCGTGGGGACACCGACAACCCGGCGTCAGAAAGAGGGAAGAAGTCAACTACAGACTTCAAGAAAAGGGATGAGCCACGAATGACATCAATGACACGAATGAAATACCTGACCGGGAAGGCATGTCACAGCATCATCGCTCTCGTTGCTGCCCCGCGCGATTGCTGCCAATGAATTGATTCGTGCGATTCGTGTCATCCGTGGCTGAACTGTTTTTCTCAAAAGCTATAATCAATGCGCGGAAGCGGCGTGCTCTGCGCTCACGGCGGCGCCGATAATCGCGGTCACGTCGCTGGTCGGGATGACCTCGAAAGCGCTGCCCTGTAGCGGGCTCATTTTGACCATTTCATTAAGGTAGGAATCCAGCAAACCGGTCTGGACAAATCTGGCGTTCGGGCCGGAGATGAAAAATTTTCCAGGCCCATCCAGATGGACACTGGTCGCGGTGGCGGCGGCCAGCGCGCGATGCCATAGCTTCACAAAATCGCTGCATCGCGCGTCGCCGGAACGCGCCCCGTCAAACACCTCCTCCGGTTCCAAATCGAGGAAGCGCAGACGCATCGCGCGATGGCCCATGATGCCTTCCAGATGTCCGACGCCGCCGCAACCGCAAAACTGCTCTTTCGGGTCGAGCGTGACGACGGAGTGTCCCCCTTCCGAAAAGCCGTCCGCCGCCGGGTAGCGCCCCGAGCCAATGCCAACGCCGAGGAACCACGCGCGGACGAGCTTATCGAGTTGGCCGCGGGTCGCGGCAATCCCGGCAGCCAAAGCCGCGGCGTCATTGAGAATATGAACGGGCGCCGGCGTACCCTTGTCGCTGAAGACGGAAGCGAGTGCTTCTCCGAGATTCAGTCCTTTAGTTTGTTTCAGATTCGGAGACTCTTCCACCAAACCGTGACGGTTGATGCCCGGAAAGCCAACCCCGATGGCTTCAATGTGCTGACCCTGGCTGACGTGTTCGATCTCGTGCCCGATGCGCTCGACGATCTCTCCGGCTGGCATCCCGCCCAAAATGTCAGGTGTGTTACTACCCGACTCCGGAAAGAGACGGATCGAGCCGATGAGTTGATTATCTTTCACCAGCCCGACGGCGATGTGCTCCGTCACCAGTACGCCGATTGATTGTCCCATCACACGAACCTTTCATTGAGTCTGGAGTTTGAAGTCTGGAGAGTCTGGAGTCTGGGAGTCAAATGGACTTCAGATTCTCCAGACTTCAAACTCCAAACTGTTTTTAATTGAATCGCGTTAGTTTGTTCAGACCATTAAACGCCGCGGCCTTATAGCATTCGGTGAGTGTCGGATAGTTGAAAACGGTATTGACGAAATAATCTATGGTGCCCTTCAGAATGAGCACCGCCTGCCCGATGTGCAGAATTTCCGAGGCCCCCTCGCCGATGATGTGGACGCCTAAAATCTCTTTCGTCTCGCGATGAAAAATCAGCTTCAGCCGTCCGGTGGTGTCGCCGCGAATCTGGCCGCGGGCAATCTCGCGGTAATATGCGACGCCTACTTCATAGGGCACGTCTTCGTCGGTTAACTGCTCTTCGGTTTTGCCGACGAAGGAAATTTCGGGGATTGTATAAATGCCATAAGGGTAGTGAGCCGGATTAGAACTGATCGTCGAACCGATAGCATGGCCGACCGCGATCCGCCCCTGCTCCATCGAGACCGAGGCGAGACTGGGAAAGCCGATCACGTCGCCGACGGCCAGAATGTGAGGCTGTGCGGTGCGGTATTCGCTATCGACGGTAATGCGGCCCCGGCTATCGGCCTCAAGTCCCGCCGCCGCCAGATTCAGTTCATCCACGTTGCCCTGCCGCCCGACCGCGTACAGCAGAGCATCGCCGGAAACCTTCTTCTTACTTTGCAAATTCGCCACCACCGTGCCGTCCGGCATCTCCTCGACGCTTTCCACTTCTTCGTTCAGTCGCAGCGTGACGCGGTTGTCACGCAAGTGGTAACAAAGCGCTTCGACCATCTCCGAATCGGCGAATCCCAACAATCGCGTCTGCTTTTCGACGAGGATGACACGCACCCCGAGGGCGGCGAACATGGAGGTATATTCGACGCCGATGACACCGCCGCCGACCACGATCAAAGTTTTCGGAATGCTCGACAGAGCAAAGATTTGATCGCTGTTAATAATCGTCCGATTGTTCAGAGGGACCAGCGGCGATTGAGCGGGCCTCGTGCCGGTCGCGATGACGATGATCCCGGCCTCGTACTCCGATTGCCCGCGCGAATTTTCGATACGGATGTGATGAGGGTCCAGAAAGCTGGCGGTGCCGTTCATCATTTCGATGCCGTTGCGCGAGAGTTGGGCCATCGTCACGTCAACCTCGGTCTTAATCACGTGCTGCACGCGGAACGACAGATCGGCGACCGTAATCTTATCTTTCACGCGATAGTTCATTCCGTAAATGCTCTGGTACTGATACCCGGAGAGGTGCATCACGGCTTCGCGCATCGACTTGCTGGGGATCGTGCCGGTATTGATGCAGGCCCCGCCGACCGCCTCTCGTTTCTCGACCAGCGCGACCCGCTTGCCGAGCTTCGCGCCCTGAATCGCCGCGCGCTGCCCCGCCGGACCGGAGCCGATGATAATCAGGTCGTATGTTTGCATAATTGACTCGCCGCGGTTGGGATATTGAAGACCTATTCGGACATCCCCCTTTGAGAACACTTCGGTCACATACTGGATCGGATGTCGGGTGGTCTCGTCGACCATCCTTACATCATTCGCGCCCTGAAACATTTGGAACGGAAGCTGACGACACGCATTCTAGCTGCGTTTGACTGGTCGCGCTAGAGCCTCGTCGAGATTGAACATCTGTGTCGTCGATAGAGGGCAAACACGACAGAGATAGGTAAAGAGCCGGACTGTGCGGCGCGGGCGGCTCTTCGGTGCGCGTTGTTACGGTAATGACTGAGAGACGGCGTTCGGCTGACGGCTTTTTCGCTGCCAGTCTCGCAGCGCGCGGAATCCAATGCGCTTGACGCCCAAACTGTTCAGCAGTTCGCGTATCTCCGCGTCTTTGGTGAACAGTTCGTGTTCCGTCGCGCGCTCCTGCCACGAGTTGGTGATGTGCTGCATCTCTTCGCCGGGCAGAGCGGCGTGAATGTACAGTTCCGTCACGCCGGGCTTCAAGTCGCGCAGGTTCCGCTTCCAATAGTCCCTGACCGACTCGCCCTTTCTGTGCCCACCGTAAACAAGGTAGTCGGGATAGATAATGCGGTCGGCGTCGAGTTGTGCGCGCTGGTGTCCGCCGCCGGCCCCCGCCAGAATCTCCTGCGAACCCATCCGCAGTGGCACGTCAAACTCTTTCGCGAGCCGCCGGTAGACTTGAAAGTAGCGGTCGTCGAATTGCAGCGCCCCCATGTGGGAATCAAGATGTGTCACATCAACGCCCGCCGCAAGAGCTTTTTTGATTTGCGCGCGCGCTTCAATTTCGGCCTGCTCCGGCGTCGCGTGTTGGTAGACGCCGGCAATGTCCGGCCACAGATACCCCTGCGGGTCAACGAGTCCCGGCACCTCCGACTTGCTCGCCACCGGCCCCCAGCGATAGCCCCGCCACTCGCTGGTGTGCGTCAGGTGCAAACCGAAATCAGCGTTCGGGTGGGATTTGGCGTAAGCAGCGATTTCGGGAAACCACGGGCACGGCACCATGATGGTCGCGCTCGTCATCAGCCCGTTCTCCAGCGCATCAATCGCCGCCGCGTTCGCCGCGTGACTCATCCCGACATCATCGCCGTTGACGATCAGCACACGGTCGCTCGCCTTGAAACCCAAACGCTCCGCCAGCGTCGGTGTTGGCGCGGGCGAAGTCCCGGCGACGGGTAACGCCGGTTGCGCAAGCAACTCATTTCGTGATTGAACAACCAGCGAAGTCGCAAAAATAATCAATAACAGTAACGCGGAAGTTTTTCTCATAGTAGCGTGGAGATTTTTCGCGAGAGCGAGATTCCGTTCGGGTTTCAGACGCGCGCATTCTATTTCTTAAGCCGGGATTTTGCCAACTCTGTTTCCGCTTCGGCGCGCAGCTTATTCAACTTGCGC
>JACDEG010000462.1 GCA_013816505.1 Pyrinomonadaceae bacterium
CTGTCGGCGGCGTTCGTCAAGACATTCACCGACTACACGGAGAAGCGGAGCGAAGCAGAGGCGTGGCGGTTGGCGAGCATGGTGATGAATGCGCTGGCGGTGGTGCTGAGCGTGATTACCATCATCGGTATCATCTTCTCGGCGCAGATCGTCGCTCTGATTGCGCCCGGCTTTTCACCGGAGAAGGCGCGGCTGGCGGCGACGCTGACACAGATCATGTTTCCGTTCATCCTGCTGGTCGCGCTCGCGGCGGTTGCGATGGGCGTGCTCAACACCAAAGGGCGCTTTGGCATCCCGGCCTCGGCTTCGACCCTTTTCAACGTCGGGTCAATCGTCGGCGGCCTCGCGTTCGCCTATTGGTTGAGCGGCGGCGGCTGGGCGAGAGTGACCGGCAAGAACATGGTACCGGAGGCCGCGGCACAGTGGGCGATTATGGGGATGGCTATCGGGACGCTGCTCGGCGGCCTGTTGCAGTTTTTGATTCAAGTTCCGTCGCTGATCCACGTCGGCTTTCGCTTTCGCCCGGTGCTCAGCTTCACTGATCCCGGCGTGCGCCAGGTGATGCGTTTGATGGCCCCGGCCATCGTCGGCACGTCGGCAACGCAGGTCAATGTTTTCATCAGCACGTTCTACGCTTCGAACATTGAGGCCGGCCCGTCATGGCTCGATTTCTCATTCCGCTTGATGCAGCTTCCCATCGGTATTTTCGGTGTCGCCATCGGCACGGCAACCACCCCGACCATCTCGCGCTTCGCGGCACGCGGCGACATCGGCAACTTCCGCTCGACCCTCTCTTCGTCCATCGGCCTCGTGTTTCTGCTGACGATCCCCTCGGCCTGCGGCCTGATCATTCTCGGTCGGCCCATCGTCGCGTTGATCTTCCAGCGCGGCGCGTTCACCGCCATCGATACGGAAATGGTCGCCGCGGCGCTGATCGGTTACTCGGTCGGACTGGCCGGCTACGCGGCGATCAAAGTCCTTTCGCCGGCCTTCTACGCACTGGACGACGCACGCACGCCGATGATCGTCAGCTTGGTCTCAATCGGGGTGAACGGACTCGCCGGCTACTATTTGAGGAACTTCTTTTCCGGCATTGGCGTCACCGCCGAGACCCCCAACGGATACGGGCACGCCGGCCTGGCGCTCTCGACTTCGTGCGTCGCGCTGGTCAACTTTTGCGCGCTCATGTTTTTCATGCGCCGCAAAATCAAACGACTCGAAGGCCGCCGCATCCTCGCCTCTTTCACACGTATCGCGCTGGCCTCGGCGGCGCTCTCGATTGCCAGTTATGTTACCTACCTGTGGCTATTTAGACTTCTCGGCGGGCGAGGCTTTGGCGCGCGGATGGCCGAGGCGATCATCCCGATGGCGGTGGGAGGAATTGTTTTTTTAGCCGCCGCGCGGCTGCTGCGCGTTCAGGAACTGCAACAAGCAACACAAGCCATCACCGGACGTTTCGCGCGCCGCCGAAAGACTTAACAGGCAATCAAGCACTCAAGCAGGTCGCAAGCCATTCTCCCACAACCGACTTATTCCCACCGGCTGCAACCCTTATCAAATCTCAATATTTGTCAATGGGTTGACCACCTTAGGTCTCGAAAGCTCTTTTTTTTGGAATCGGTAAAAAAATGTTCCAAATTTCTGAAAGCTCGGATTCATTGTCAGTTTCAGCTAAAGGTTACAACTCTCCCTAAGTTAAAACTCTCCCTAACAATTTGAGCGCCCGCTGAAGTAGGCAGGAGGAGAGCAATTTTTCTCTCCTTGAGTCAAAGTGAATCTGGTCACAGAGAATCTTGATTCGGCGGGCGGTGGTATTGCTCTACCACATAAACACTGAGCACACGTTGTCACTCGCAAGAGTGACAAAAGCGTTTCAAATTGAAACAGGGGCTACGAACAAGGAACTATTCGGAGGGAAATGAACAACATGTCTACCCGTATTTCGGCGATGCTCAAAAACCTTGCATTAGGTATTTCAGCCGTCGCCTTTTTGACGCTCGCGTCAACTGCCGCGCAGGCAGGAGTCGTAACTTTCAACACCACAGGCTGTTTCGGCGCCGGCTGTACACCGGTGGTGGCCACAAGCACAACGAGTGGAGGCGCAACCGCGGCTTTCGCCGCCCAACCGACCACAACAGTCAATACAGACTTACCAAGCGGCTTTACAGTCGCCGACTTGGGCACCATCACCCTTTCTGGGGCCGGCACTTTTGCTTCAACCCCGTTCACTCTGCAAGTCAACCAGTCAGTGCCGTCCGTCGGCACGGGTATTTTCTCGGGGATGCTTTCCGGGACGATTATTAGTGGCGGTAGTGACGCGCGGATCGTTTTCAGCACTACCTCGCTCAACATCGGCAGCGTCAGTTACCAACTAAATAACCTGACGAATGGCAACACGCTGTTTTTGGACACGCCCGCGACCGGCGGTATCACGAGAATTTCGGCGCAGATTTCGGCTCCGAACGCGATTCCTGAGCCGGCTACGATGTTTCTGCTTGGCACGGGTCTGGTCGGCGTCGCGGGTGCCGCCCGCCGCCGCTGGACTGGACGCGAATAGCTTCCACCATTAGGACTGAGAACCTTCGCAGTGTGCCCCCCTGCGAAGGTTCTCAGGTTCGGTGCCAATAAAGCCGGGTCAGCGTTATGTCTGACCCGGCTTTATTAATTTAGCCTCTATTGGCCATAATTCCCGTAGTAACAAATTATTTTATCGAGGGCCAACATTTTTTCTGAAGAGGTAGCTTTATTAGGTATTTCATAGATTCATTATAAGACGGAGGGCTGGACGAAGCGGCAGGCCACGGCGAAGGGGCGCAGATAATGCGCCCGTTTTCATTTGTGCGGGCAGCAAAAGCTTATCGGAGCCGCGCATTGGTCATTGGTTGACCGGTGCGCGGCTCCCTCTGTTATGATTCCGGCCATGCAGAAGGTTTTTTCGGCAGCCGCGATGCGTGAGATCGACCGCCTGACCACTGAGCGGTATAAAGTGCCGTCGCTGTTGCTGATGGAGGCCGCCGCAAATAACTCGCTGAAAGCGATTGCCGCTCACTTTTCACACAATCTGGCCGGCATATCGGCGCTGATCCTCTGCGGCCCCGGCAATAACGGGGGCGACGGTGCCGCGCTCGCCCGCCTCTTAATGATGTCAGAAGCACATGCAGAAGTAGTGCTGTTCGGGCGCGTCGAAGCGACCAAGGGTGATGCCCGCATCAACTTCGAGATCGTGCGCCGTCTTGCCGATGAGGTGGAAAAATCGAGCGTCTCCATTGGTGATTCCGGCGTCACCACCCCCGCGTCGTCTTTTTATGAATGCGAAACAAATGAGGTGTGGGAAAAGATTGCTGACCGAGCCGGAAATTATGATTTGATCGTCGACGCCCTTTTCGGCACAGGTTTGATGCGCCCGCTGACGGGAGTTTTCGGCCAAGCCGTCGACCGCCTCGTGTTGCTGCGCAGAGCGCGCGACCGAATGCAGCAGAAACGTCCGCTTTTTGTTTCGCTCGACGTTCCTTCCGGCCTCAACGCCGATCTGGCCGAGCCAATCGGCCCCGCCGTCCGCTCTGATTTAACAATTACTTTTACCGGCCCGAAGCTCGCCAACGTCTTGCCGCCCGCCGCGCATTTCAGCGGGCGTTTGGTTATCGCCGGCGTCGGCTCGCCGCAGACGCTGCTTGACGCAGACTCGTCGTCGCAGCTTTTCGTGACGGAAGACAGCGATGCGCGAACGTGGCTTGAGCAGACGCGCTACACGCCGGATTCCTACAAAAACACACACGGTCACGCTCTGGTCATCGCTGGCTCGCGTCGCATGACGGGCGCCGCCGTGTTGAGCGCGGAAGCGGCAATGCGCGCCGGGGCAGGGCTGGTCACTATCGCCACTCCGCTGTCGGCGCTGTCATCCGTCGCCGCGCGTGTGATGCCGGAGGTGATGACCGTCGAACTGCCGGAGACGACCGGCGGCGCGGCGAGCATGGCGGCTATCGAGCGGGCATTGAAGCTGTTCGAGCGCACCACCGTGGTAGCCGTCGGCCCCGGCCTCTCTGCGGATGAAGAAGAGACGCGACGGTTTGTCCGCGCCGTCGTGGAACAACGCACGACCCCCGTCGTGATTGACGCCGATGGTTTGAACGCTCTCGCACCGTGGCCGGATGACCTTTCCGGCTCGGTTGCCGCGCCGCTCATTTTGACACCGCACGAAGGCGAGATGCGCCGGCTGATCGGGAGTCCCGACCGCGCGGCACTGGGGAATCGCGTCGACGCGGTGCGCGAGTTCGCCGTCAAACATTCAGTCATTCTGGTTTTGAAGGGTACGCGAACGCTAATCGCCGCGCCCGACGGTCGCGTGATCGTTAACCCGACGGGCAACGCGGGACTCGGCACCGCTGGGGCTGGTGACACGCTCACCGGAATCATCACGGGATTTCTGGCGCAAGCCTACGGCACTTTGAAAGAGAGGTCGGACGCGCTTACGGCGACAGTCGCGGCGGTCTACGTCGGCGGACTCGCCGGAGACCTCGCGGTGCGTGAACACGGCATGCGCGCCCTTGTCGCCTCGGACGTGCGCGGGTTTTTAAGCGCGGCCTTTCGCCAACTCGACCCAGCGGGGGAGCACCCTTGAACGCCAATTCGCCGACATCGCAAGCGCTGACCGCTGGCGCGTGGGTTTCCCACCGCCCGCAGGACACTTTGGAGCTTGGCGCGCATGTCGGCGAGCACCTGTGCGGCGGAGAGATCGTTTTGCTCCGCGGGGGCTTGGGCGCGGGCAAAACGCTTTTCGTGAAGGGCGTCGCGGGGGCGCTCGGCATTGACTCTGACGAAGTGACCAGCCCATCGTTCACGCTCGTCAATCGATACGACGGCGGGCGGCTGACGCTGTATCACCTCGACCTTTACCGGCTGAGCGACGGCGCGTCGGCTGCTCATCATGTCGGCCTCGACGAGTTGTTGGCCGACGAGCGCGCCGTGATCGTCATCGAGTGGGCCGAGAGGTTGAAAGATTACGCGCTGCCGCAGTCAGAGATATGGAAAGTGTCAATCGCGGGCGACGGCGACGACCCACGGCGGATCGTGTTGAGCCAGGCTTCTTGAAATGAGTTTGACTTTCGTTCGGATACTCACCGCTGTGCCGAACCGTTTGTCTGGTGCGGGCGGAGTTTCGGCAGTGTGGTAG
>JACDEG010000056.1 GCA_013816505.1 Pyrinomonadaceae bacterium
GTTCTGGATTGGCTCACATGCTGATTAAGACAAGATGCTGCCGTAATTATTCATGTTAAAGGAATCATCACTTGCCGTTGCCTGATAAACCCAGCGTGCGGGCTTCGTCGTCGCCGATCTCGATCTCGATCCGCAGCAGCGCGGTCGAGAAGGTCTTGCCTTGCGCGTCGGTCATCAGCGATAGCGTGCCGCCGCCGCCGAGACTTTCGTGCAGCAAGAAGTTGAGCGCGGAGAGATTCGGCAACTCGAACCGCTCGACCTCGCCCTGGCAAATGCCTTTGAAATGCTCTTTGACGCGCGCGGCGGTGACCTCGCGCACGAGCAGCGGATAGAGGTCGTCACGCAGCGCGATGAGACCGACGTTTGCCGTATCACCCTTGTCGCCTGAGCGCGCGTGCGCGAGTTTTGTTAGTTGGATTCGCATCATCTTATTGTAAAGTGCATTCGACGATGACCGCTCGGCCTTCAACTCATCGCCTGACCTGTTGACGACTGTTTGGTGAACGCCGGTAGATTCTCGTAAAGAGAAAGCCAGTGAAAGCCGACGACGACGAGCGAGTGCGTGATCGTCCCGTCGGCAATCAGCGCGGGCACGCCGTCGAGCGGCACGAGTCGAACGGCGGTGTGCTCCGTGCCGTCGAACACCGGCGCGTGCCGGAAATCCACATCACGCGCGAGATAGGTGTGAATCCAGTTGTTCTGAATCGCCGGGTTCGGGCGCGTGCGTCCCAGAAATATCAACTCACTGGCGGCGTAACCAGTCTCCTCCAACAACTCTCGCGCGGCGGCATCATTCGGACTTTCGCCGTCGTCGACCATCCCGCCCGGAATCTCCAGTGTCACTTCTTCGGTACCGTGCCGATACTGCTCGATCAACACCACTTCGTTCTTCGCGGTGAGCGGGATGACGTTGATCCAGTCGGGCGCTTCGATGACGTAAAAGCTGTGCTCGCGTCTGTCGCGCGGGTTCACGCTCCGATCACGACGCACACGGAACACGCGACAGTCGGCTAACTGCTCAGTGTCGACACGCCGCCACGCGCCAACCACGTCGCGCGTTTCTTCAGTGGAGAGACCGTCTTCGTTCACGTCCGCGCTCAAACTTCCAGCACCTCCACGCGCGACTCGATCTCCGTCTTCGGAATCAGCGCCGGCCAATAGGCGACGATCTCTTCGACCTTCGGGCGGCCCCCAGCGAAACCGGTGACACCGGGCGGCCCCGTCAGAATCAGCGGCGCAATCTCTTTGGTGAATCGCTCGACCCCGCGGCGGTCTTCGCCACGCACGCCGACGCGCAACTGCACTTCCGGCAACTCTGAAGACGGCTCGCCGGCGAGCGGGCCATGCGTTGCGTTGACGCCGACGTACTCAGTCAGAATACGGTCGAAGCGGAGGCCGAGTCGGTCGAGGCGCGCGCGCAGAATGCGGTCGGCGGCCTGCGCTTTGACGTAAGCGTCCGGCCACGAATAGACAAGCGTGCCGACGGCCTTGAAGCCCGCCGAGTAGCTGATCGAGACTTTCAGGAATTCGGTCGCGGGCCGTCCCTCGATGCCGTGGACGCGCACGCGATCTGCACCCGCCGCTGCGAGTCGGATCGTCGTAAAGTCGGCGACGCAATCGGGCGTGATGTATTCATGTGGGTCGCCCATCTCGTAGACGAGTTGCTCTTTGATTGTCGGCACCGAGACGCGACCGCCCGTTCCCGCGTGCTTCGTCACCACGAACGTGCCGTCCGGATGCGCCTCGACAATCGGGTAGCCGACGTTCGACATGTCGGGAATGCTTTGCCAATCGTACTGGCAGTTGCCGCCCGAACACTGCGCGCCGCATTCGATGATGTGACCGGCGACGGTTCCGGCAGAGAGCAGGTTCCAGTCGTCCGCCTTCCACCCGAACTCATGAATCATCGGCGCGAGCGTTAACCCGGTGTCGGTTGCGCGCCCCGTGATGACGACCTGCGCGCCGCGCTTGAGGGCTTCGACCATCGGCCACGCGCCGAGATAGACGTTGGCACTCTGAATCTTTTCGCGCACCGTTGAGAGGTGCTCGCCCGTCTCCATGTTGCGCAGTTCGATGCCGCGCGACAACAGATTGTCGAGCCGCGACATGATGTCGTCCCCGGTCACGGTGCCCAGCGTGAGGCGTCCAGCGAGGCCGAGTTCGCGCGCTACGTCGCCGACTGCCGCCGCGCAGCCCTGCGGGTTGACCCCACCGGCGTTAGCGGTCACGCGAATCCCACGCTCGACGCAGGCGGGCAGAATCTCGCGCATCAATTGAACGAAGTCGCGCGCGTACCCCGCGTTCGGGTCGCGCGCGCGCTGCTTCTGCATAATCGACATCGTGACTTCCGCCAAATAGTCGAGCATCAGGTAATCAATCGGCCCTCCCTCCACCTGACGCACCGGCGCGTCGAGCATATCGCCCCAGAAGCCCTGCCCGCCGGCGATGCGTATCATCTTTTTCATATTGTTTTCAGTAGCCCGGAAAGAACGTTTCAAACTTTATCCGTCGCATGATTATTGTGACCGCTCGGTGGGCAAATCAATTATCACGCATCCGACTTTGGGTCTTCATCTCAGGCACGCTTCAGATACGCCTCAGACGCGCGATGAGCGGCGCATCTATACGGTAGACACGCCGCCCCCGGTGATCGGTTGATCAGAGAGTATCTCACGCATTCAGACGGGCGCGAGAGTTGAAGTCACAACGCGCCCTTCGACTCTTCTACTGCTGCGGCGGAGTCGAAGGCGGCGTGGTGGTCGTAGTGTTTGGCGGAGCGGTGCTACGACGTGTTGCTGTGCCGCGACGGTTGGTGCTGCGGCGATTTCCGCGACGCATGTTGCGCTCGGTGGTGCTGTCCAAACCGCTCTCGGTAACTGCCGTCGTGCCGGTCGAACTGGCGGGCGTAGCCGCGCCTTCGTTAGCACTCGCGGCTGTCCCCGTGCCGGTACTCGTTCCCGTGCTTTGATTGGTTCCGGTCGCGGTGCCGGTGTCGACACTGGCGCCGCTCGTCGTGTCTGCGGGCGTGCCGCTGTTCATCGTGCCTGACATGGTCGCGTCACCAGACGACGTGCCGCGCCGCCCGCGTCGGCCCCGCCTACCGCCGGTGGTGCCGCCTGACGTGAACGAAAACTTCTTCTCGCCGGGCACGCTGGACAGCGTCAACCGGTCGCCGACCTTGCGTGCGCGCAACGAGATTGTAGTTGGCGTCTGTGCCGTGCCCGCCGCCGAGCCCATCGCTGTGCCCGCTGCTGCGCCCGTTGCCGCACCCGCCGCGGCATCGGTGCTGGTCGCTCCGGCGGCTGCTCCGGACGCGCCGGATGCCGCGTTATCGAATTGCATTGCCACGCTCGTATACCCACGCGTCGACACTGCGGCCACCGTCCCCGTGTGTGACATCTGCGGGCTGGTCAGCGTGAACTTATTGCCGGTGATGGTCAGCGTCGCCTCGCCCTTCATGCCGTGATCCGGGTAGTTAATGTTGCCGGTGTAGGTGCCCGACAGATCAGTTTGCTCGCCGCCGGACGACATGCCACCGGATGCCATGCCGGGCGTCTGCTGCGTGCCGGTGGTGGCGTTGGCGTCCGGCGTCGAGGTGTTGTTGGAAGTCGACGGAGTGCCGGGTGTCGTCTGCGCGCCGGTGGTCGCATCGGCGTCAGTGGGCGCGCTCGGGGTAGTCATCTCGCCAGACGTACCCGGAGTTGTGCTTTGACCGCGCGTGCCACGGCGGCGGCGCCGGCTGCCTTGGCGCGGGTTCGGGGTTTGCCCCTGCATCGCCGGCGTGTTGTTGCCGCCGCTGCCCTGCATCTCTTGCGCGCCCGAGACGGAAATGTCGGCGGCAACCAGGGCGAAGGCGGCGAAGGTCGCGACGACCGCGACGGCAAAACGTTTCATCGTGTTGTTGATGCTCATTAACATTCCTCCCTTAAACTGTGATGAGGTGCGTCGCACAGTCTTCTTTCTGCGCGGCGCGTTTCGGTCTAAATTTTTGAGGCGTCGCCAAACGCGTCCGCCTCGACGCTCAACATCGGCTGAAAGATTTGATGGCGCGAAGTCTGTAGCCTCTCCGAAACCTTCCGGCCAACCAACGCGCTAACGGTCACAGAATGCACGAGTGCTTCTCAACTGAAAGATTAATACTGTTGAGAACTGCTTTCAGCGACCGGCGTCTAATCAAGGGGACGCGCCGGACGAAACTCGTGTCAGGGGGTGGGGGATAGTTTCGCACAGGACAGGGGTTGATTGCACTAATTTTGTACTACAGTCGAACCCGCCGAGAGAGGCCCGCGCCGGACTCACGTCAACGTCGGCGGCAGCACGAACTGGCCGAGATGCGGGCCGTCGTAGTTCAGCGTCACGCGCAACGCCAGCTCAAGCGCGTCGCGGGTCTCTTCGGGGACGATCACCGCATCAACGAACCCACGCGCCGCCGCGTACTTCGCGTCCAACTGCTGATCGTAGTCGGCGCGCACACGACTCATCTCCTGCTGCAACGCTTCGTCCGGCGCGCGGCCTTCAACCTTTAACTTTTCGAGTTGCGTCCCGAACAGCGCCTGCACCGCCGAGTCGCCTTCCATCACGCCCATCCGACCGGTCGGCCAACTGAAAATAAAATCCGGATCGAAGCCTTGCCCCGCCATCGCGTAGTAGCCGGCGCCGGAAGCGTGGTTGATTGTCAGCACGATTTTCGGCACGCTCGCAGTCGCCATCGCTTCAACGAAACGCGCCCCGGCCCGGATGATGCCGGAGTGCTCCGCCTCAGCCCCGACCATGAAACCCGACACGTCCTGAATGAACAGTAGAGGGGTGCGGTGGCGGTTGCACACGTCGATAAAGTAAGCGACCTTCTCTGCCGAGTCGGTGTAGATGATGCCGCCGAACTTTGGCGGGCCGCCGCCGCGTGCACGAATCAAGCCGCGGTTGTTCGCAATGATCCCGACCTGAATACCACGGATGCGCGCGTGGCCGGTGACCATCTCCTTCGCATAGTCGGCCTGAAACTCGTCGAGGTGCCCGCCGTCGATGATACAGCGCAAGACTTCGCGCGCGTCGTACGGCTGGCGGTGGTCTTCGGGAATCAGACCGTACAGATCGTTTGCCGGGCGCGCCGCCTCGACGCTCTCCGAGATTAAAGATGCGCTCAGACGCGGCGCGGGTAGTTCCGAAATCACTTCCCGAATTTTCTCGATGCACGCCTCGTCGTTTTCGACGCGGTAATGAGCGACGCCGGATAGCTCGGTGTGCGTGCGTGCGCCGCCGAGTGTTTCGTTGTCGATGGTCTGGCCGGTCGCGCCCTTCACCAGATTCGCGCCGCCGAGTCCCATGAACGAAGTCTTCTCGACCATCACGATGATGTCGGAGAGCGCCGGCAGGTACGCGCCGCCCGCGATGCACGGCCCCATCACCGCCGAAACCTGCGGCACGTGCAGATAGCGCCGCATGATCGAGTTGTAATAAAAGATGCGCGCCGCGCCGTACTGTCCGGGAAAGACGCCGCCCTGGTACGGCAAATTGACGCCCGCCGAATCCACGAGGTAGATAATCGGCACCCGCGAGCGCATCGCGATTTCCTGCGCGCGCAGGATTTTCTTAATCGTTTCAGGCCACCACGAGCCTGCCTTGACCGTCGCATCATTGGCGACGACGACGACCTCGCGCCCACCGACGCGCCCCGTTACCGTCACCACACCCGCCGCCGGGGCGCCGCCCTTATATTCATCATACGCGACGAGCAGGCCGATCTCCTGCACGAAGGCGTCGCGGTCGAGCAGCAACCCGATGCGCTCGCGCGCCGTCAGCTTTCCCTGTTGGTGTTGCCGCTGGATTTTATCCGGGCCACCGCCCAAACGGATTTTCGATTCCAGATGCCGTAGGTTTTCGACCAGACCACGCATTCGCGTCGGCTTTTCGGCGGAAGTCGCGACGCCATCGACCATGTCATGTACGCTTTTCTGAATCACAGATGCCCTTCATCAGTTGAGCCGACGCGCTCATCCTGGCCCTCGAAGGCCGGACATTGCGAGTCCGTGTCTGGAGGTAATTTTTCTTGAGTATGACCCGAAAATAGCACAGGCGGCACGGCAGAACAACGACGGATTACAACGGGAAAAAGGCGCCGAAGAGCGTCGAGGTGTCACACATAATTCAAGCGAGGTGGAACACGGACATCAGACTGTATGATTGAGCGCGCTTCACTTCGTCGCGATTGAATAAGATAGCAATGGCAACGTTCGACCCGGGCGTATCGTGGACGCCTTCTCACCCGTGCGTCGCGCGCCCACCTTCAAATAGAACGGTTCGGCGGACGGGTCGCTCTCGATTGTGAGTCGCGCGCATCCGAGTCGCGCCGCACACTCGACGGCATGTTGCCAGAGGAGCCGTCCGCAACCCTGACCGATGAAATCCGGCTCGACGAATAAATGGCTCAACTCGACATCCGTCAAGCTCGACTGGCGCAGACTGTAAAATCCGACGACGCGGCCATCATGCTCGGCGACGTAGACCAATCCATCTGCGACGCTCGCGGGCGTCAAAGTCAGTTCGCTGCGGCAGTCCTCGATGAATTGAGAGTCGTAGCCCCAATGCGCTTTGGAGCGCAGCGCGAGTTCGCTGATGAGTGCGGCCTCGTCGGAGAGCGCACGGCGAATGTTCATACTCAACGTCGCTTTCTCTTCCTTCGGGATTCACGACTGACGCCACAGCACCCGCATCAACTGACTAGCGTTCGCCTTCTCCGGCACGCCTTCGAGGATGGCGACCCGCGACCCGCGACGCTCGATCAGCACGGCCCCTTCGCCTGTCTTCCATTGATAGCGATCTACGACGGCGGACTGTCCCCGCTTTATGTCATCGATCTTTTCCGCCCTGTAGCGGCGTGTGGTGCGCCGCGTGTAAGCATCGAAGAATTCGCGCGCGTCCTGCTTGGTGTCCCAGACGGTGATTTGCGCGATCATCGGGTCGCCCGTTTGTGTTCCTTCATAGAAGGCGAACCGGTCACCGCCCCACCCGGCCGCGGCCTTCCTCGATTCGGCGTCGTCTGCCAAGTGCTCGTCAAGCGCGAGATAGAGTCCCCATTCGCCTTGCACGTCGTAGTCAGTGCGTCGCCATCCCGCGCCGAGTTGAGTGGAGAGGTTTGGCGCCTCGACCTTGTGCGGCGCTTCGCGTGCGAAGTATTTTTCGGGATGCAGAATCTGCTCGGTCGACTGTGGCAGTTTCGTGAAGGCTTGCGATAAGCCATCCCAGCCGCCCCGCTTGTGTACCTGGAACGCCCACGTTACCCCGTGCTCGTAAGGAAAGAGAAGCAACTCGCGGAGGGCGCGGGGCGCGCGTTTGAGTTCGTCGCTCTCCTCATCATCCGCTTCGTCCGAGCTTTTCAACACACCACTGAGAGCCGGGTAACGCATCGCGTAGAACGTCATCGCGAGGGTCGCGTCTCCTTCGATCAATGCCTCGGCCGCGAGTTCGGCGTCGGCGTCGCCTTTTGGCCAGTCCTCGAAGCGGCGGAGGTTGAAGTGTTGGTCCTGCAGCGCGTGAGTCAACTCGTGAGCCATCACCGGTCTCTGCTCTTCAAGGCTGATCCAATCGGCGAGATGGAACCCATGCGTTTTGGTATCGTAGTAGCCCGCGACCTGTTCGGTCAGCAACTTGACGATGAACGAGCGGAGTTGGAAATCAGCCGGAATCAGGCCCAGCTTTTTCAGCGCCTGCTCCGCCACGCGCGTCTCTTCGGGCGTCGAGTTTTCATCCATTTTCCGCAGAATCATCCGCTCGATCTCGGCCCGCGACTGCGTGCCGCTAGGCACCGCACGCAGGACGGGCAGCTTTCGCAACTCGCTCGTCTGCCGCAGTACTTCCGCGGTCGCCGCCGTGACCGCCGCACTTCTGGCGGTCGTCGAGGTCGCGGCGGGACGGGCCTGCTGTTGCCGCGCCGCTACGCTCGCCGCACCGGCAGCCAGTGATGCTGCCGACATCGCGGTCACTGCGAGCAGCACGGCGGCTACCGGCCCGCTGTTTTTCTTTGACATCCCAAACCCTTCGCTTCTATAGTCCGCTCACACGCAGATTCAATAATCGCTTAGACTCACATTTTATTTGACTGTAGCAGGCCCGGTGCGGAAGGCGCTTCTCTCAAATGACTGCATATCTTGATGACGATACGATGTTCGACGATTGGCATGAAACACCGGTGCGCGTGCGCTACGCCGAGACCGACCGGATGGGCGTCGTGTACCATGCCAATTACTTAATCTGGTTTGAAGTCGGACGTACCGAATTTTGCCGGGCGCGCGGCTTCTCGTACCGCGAGATGGAAGAGAACGACAACGCTTTTCTTGTCGTCGCCGAAAGCTACTGTCGTTACAAGGCGCCCGCCCACTACGACGACGAGTTGCTGGTGCGCACGCACATTACCGAGCTACGCCGTCGTTCGGTGCGCTTCGGCTACGAGGTCGCGCGCCTTACCGACGGCCAAATCATCGCCGAGGGCGAGACGGGGCACGTCGTCACCGATCACAACGGACGGGTCATTTCAATGCCCGACATCTACCGTCAACTCCTCTCCTCCAAACCCGCCGCCGCCGCTCCGCTATCGACAATTCCGCGCGCCGGCCGCGTACCTGAGGAAGGGGCTCCTTAACAGTTTGCGACACTGGAATGTTTGATTGGCGATTTTGTCAGCGACTCTGGCAAATGATAAATCATCAACCGCTCTCGCCGGATCGGCCCTTGTGAACACAAAGCCGCCAACCTTCAGGATTCGTGTTTCACAGAGAGGCGCGAAATCTCTCGCGCGCGCCCGGTCGATTCGTCGATGTCAATGAGGGCGCCGCAAATGCGCACGTCCCCGGTCGCGTGCTCGGCCCGCTTATACATCGCCGTCGTGAAGCGCGCGATTACGTCTTCGCGGTTCATCCCGATGACGCCCGCATAGCTCCCGGTCATTCCGAGGTCGGTCAGATACGCTGTGCCGCCGGCGAGAATGCGCTCGTCCGCCGTCTGCACGTGCGTGTGCGTTCCGACCATTGCCGACACGCGCCCGTCGAGGTGCCAGCCCATCGCATATTTTTCCGATGTCGCTTCGGCGTGCATGTCGACGAGCCGCACGCGCACATCGGGATCGAGGGTGTCGAGCAATTCGTCGGCGCGGCGGAACGGGTCATCAAGCGGCTGCATAAAGACGCGGCCGATCAGGTTTAGTACGGCGACCCGCACGCCCCGCACCTCGCCGACCCACAGGCCCTGCCCCGGCGTGCCCGGCGGGTAATTAGCGGGCCGCAGCAGGCGCCCATTACGCTCGATGTACGGAATGACCTCGCGCTTGTCGAAGATGTGGTTGCCGGATGTCATCACGTCGATTCCGGCGGCGAACAATTCGTCGGCCAGCGATGGCGTGATCGAGAATCCGCCGGCGACGTTCTCGGCGTTCATCACCACGAGATCAATCGCGTGCTGTTCGCGCAAGTCCTGAATGCGGTCGAGCACAGCGATTCTGCCGGGCCGCGCCACCACGTCGCCGATCATCAACACTTTCATCTTTTCTCAACAACCCTTCGTTTTCTTCGCCCCTAAAAACGAAACGCGCCTCGCTGTTGAATCGTCCAGCGAACCGCGCCTGAATAAACACTCTTTGAATTATTTAACCTGACGCTTCGGTATGCTCCCGCGCATCCCCGCTTAATCAGAATCGGCAGAAGGGAGTTCCGCAGAAGCCGTTCCGGCGTCGCGATTGAACCTGCGTAAACAGGTGGGTGACCTTTTAAGAGCCGCAGCCTCTGGCGTTTCCCTAACAATGAGGGAACGCACTGGCATGTAAAACGGCATCGGTCTCCCTTCTCAACGACGTTGGCTCAATCATCATAAGTCGGTGACGAACCCCGCAGAATAACTCCCTTTGCCGAAAGGGATATTAGCACAAATAGTTCGGTGATGTCAGATGCCGGAAGGCGGAATTTGACAGCTCTTCTCAAGCGCTCGGCAGCGTTTATCGGGCGTCGACGTTAGCTGAAAGCGATGTTACTTGGGACGGGGTTTTGCGGCTCGGCGGGGGCGCGTATTTTCAGCAGACGGTCGAGCATTTCGGCGCACTCACCACTGCGCGAAGCGAGCTGCGAGTCGGCCTGTTCGTGCAGACGCTTTAAGCGATGCAACTCATCGGCGATATGCAGCGCGGCGAGAATCGCGACCTTCAATGAGTCGACGGTCAGCGTCCCGGAAGATATTTCACGCATCCGGCGGTCGACGAATTCAGCCAGCCCGGTAACGTAATCGCCGTCCCCGTCCGAACGAATGTTATACGTCTGGTTATAAATCTCGACCCGGATGGTCGGCGTTCCCGGCCCGTCCGGTGGGCTTTTAATAACACTCATTAAATCGGCTGACCTCCGTCGGTTACTTGCGCATCACTTCGACCGCTTCGGGTTCGAGCACCGCGATGGCGTCGAGCATCGCCTCGACCTTCATGCGGATCATGTCACGCTCGGCCAGCAGTCGCTCGACCTGTGATTCGAGCCGCCCCTTTTCTTCGAGCAAGCCGCCCACCTCACGCCTCGTCCCGGACATCTCACGCTCCAGCGCCTCCTTCTCCTGGCGGAGCGTCTTCATCAACTCGATGGTGCGGTATATCTTGTCCTCAAGGTGCGAAAATTTTTCAAGCCCGGTTAGTCCGACCATCGCCTCTCCTCTATCCATAGCGACCTCGAATTGCCGCCCGATTATGCGGCCTCGCAGCCGCCAGCGCAAGAGTCTGGTTTCAGTTTAATTTCAGCTCGGAACTGTTGAACCGTGCCGCCCGCGATGGGGGAGCGCGGGGCCCCGCGTTGGCTACCCCCGCAGTTGCGCCCCGCACTCGGCTTCGAGCGCGCCGACGATGCGCTGGTGCGTCTCGTTCACTTCCTCATCGCGCAGCGTCCGCTCGTCGGAGCGATACTCGACGCGCAACGTCACCGAACGTTTGCCTTCCGGCACGCCCTTCCCCTCGTACACGTCGACTAACTCGACGCCCCGGCTCTCCGCCAGGCCCAGCATGTTGACCACGCCGCGCATCTCAGCGAATGTCACGCGCCGGTCGGCGAGCAACGAGATGTCGCGCACCACCGACGGGAAGCGCGCCAACGGCGTGTAGCGCATCGGCAACTCTTCGACCGCGAGCAACGCGGAGAAGTCGACCTCGGCGACGAACACTGTCTGTCGAAACTTGTACGACGGGGCGACCTCCTCCGCGAAACGGCCCAGCGTCCCCACCACCCGACCACCGACGGAGACGAGCGCCGCCTGCCCCTCACTCAAATGCTTGACCCGCGCCGCGACGAACTCAGGCGCGGGCAGATTCACCGTATCAAAAACTGCTTCGAGTGCGCCCTTCAGATCGCGGAAGTCGAGTTCACGGGCAGCACCCGCGATTCCCTCCTCCGTCGCCCCGCCGGTCAACACCAGCGCCAGCGCCTCGCGTTCGCGTGGGAGCGACCCGTCCATCGATGGTTCGTTTGAAAATGCGTGGCCCGCGAAGACGCGCCCGACCTCGAACAGACGCACGTCGCGCGTGCCCTGGTTGAAGTTGTGGCGCACGGCGTCGAGCAGGCCCGGCAGCAGCGTCGGGCGCATTCGCGTCACGCCCTCGATGATCGGATTACTCAGCGAGACAAGGCTCTCCGCACCGTCGATACTGGCTCCGCCGGCGTCACCTTCGCCGTTGTTACCTTCAGCACTTTTCAGGTCTGGGAGAAGTTCGAATCTGCCGTCGTGCTCCGCGTCGATGAAGCCGAAGCTGATCGCCTCGTCAAAGCCGGAAGCGGTCAGGGCGCGCCGCGCCGCACGCCGTCGTGCATCCCCCGCGCGGTAGCCACCGGACACATTCCCGGCGGGCAACTCGTCCACGATCTTTTCATAACCGAAGTGACGCGCCACCTCTTCGACTAAATCCTCCTCGCGTTCAATGTCCACGCGCCACGTCGGGGCCGTGAACGAAAGGGCCGACTGGGGCGCGCCTGTTGCAGTCGCAGTTTCCGCCAAGCTCTCTGCATCACCAGTTGCCGTTTCATTGACACGCGTGGCATTGACGGACGCGCGCGCCGTGTCACTTTCACTTTCTCCGTTCGTCGCGACGAGGATGAATCCGAGCGCGTCGAGAATGCGCGTGATCTCGTCCGACG
The DNA here is from genome assembly GCA_013816505.1 of Pyrinomonadaceae bacterium. Classification (GTDB taxonomy): domain Bacteria; phylum Acidobacteriota; class Blastocatellia; order Pyrinomonadales; family Pyrinomonadaceae; genus JACDEG01. Next base: position 12,147 of record JACDEG010000056.1, read on the forward strand.
GGACTTCAAGACCCGTCAAAGCTTTGACGCGCGACAAGCGAAGGGTGACCGGCGGTGGTGATTCGAAGACTTGCGCCCGGACGTCAATCGCGTCTTCGGTCGCCGTGCCGCCCGCTAGTTCACAGATCAACGCGACCACTCTCGCCTGTGCGCGCAGCACGCCATCAAAGTCCACGCCGCGCTCGAAGCGGTGCGATGCTTCGGTGTGCAGTCCGAGCGAGCGAGCGGTGCGACGCACCGAAGTCGGATTAAAATACGCGCTCTCGATCAGCACATCGCGCGTCGCGTCTGTCGCCTCGGTCTCTTCGCCGCCCATTACGCCCGCCAACGCAACCGGGCGCACCGCGTCGGCGATCATCAACATCTCTTCGTCGAGCTCGCGTACCACCCCGTCGAGCGTCTTGAGGCGTTCGCCCTTCAACGCGCGCCGGACGACGATCCGCTGTTCGGCAAGTTTCGCAAAGTCAAAAGCATGAAGCGGCTGACCCATTTCATGCATCACGTAATTGGTGATGTCCGCGACGTTGCTGATCGGTCGCTGCCCGATGGCCCGCAGACGATCAGCCAACCACCCCGGCGAAGGTGCGACCCGCACCCCACGCACGATGCGGGCGGCATAGCGCGGGCACAACACCGGCTCGCGAATCTCGACCGCCGACAATTGTTCGGCGCTACCTTCGCTCGCAAACTTCGCTTCGGGCAGACGAACCCGTCCCCGCCCAATCACGCTCAACTCGCGCGCGACGCCGAGGTGCGAAAGACAGTCGGGGCGGTTTGACGTAATGTCGAATTCGAGGATGAAATCGTCGCCCGCTTCGTGAACGGTGTCCACCGCCAGCCCGACCATCGTCAGACGCTCCGCCACTTCGCGCGGCGCAAGTGCCGTGTCCGTCAATTCACGAAGCCAGTTGTAACTGATGTTCATAAAGCAGGGGTCGGAGGCCGGGGGTCAGGGACCGGTAAGGACATGCTCTTTCCCTGTCCCCCGACCCCTGACCCCTAGCTGAACTGTTTGAGGAAGCGAACGTCGTTCTCGAAGAGCAGACGGATGTCGTCGAGTCCGTAGAGCAACGCGCACATCCGGTCGATGCCGAGTCCGAAGGCGAAGCCGGTGAATTCTTCGGTGTCGATGTCGACGGCACGCAAGACGTTCGGATGCACCATCCCGGAGCCACCGAGTTCGATCCAGCCCGACCCCTTGCAGAGACGACAGCCCACGCCGCCGCACTTGAAGCAACTGAAGTCGAACTCGGCGCTCGGCTCAGTGAACGGGAAGTAGGAAGGCCGGAAGCGCGTGCGCGTGTCGGGGCCGAACATGCGGCGCAGAAATTCGGTTAGCGTCCCCTTCAGGTGCGCGAGCGTGATGCCGCGGTCGACCAGCAGCCCTTCGACCTGAAAGAACATCGGATTGTGCGTCGCGTCCGGCGTGTCGCGGCGGAAGACTTTGCCCGGCGCGATCACGCGCAACGGCGGGTGGCGGCGCTGCATCGCGTGAATCTGCACCGTCGAAGTCTGCGACCGCAGCGCGCAGCCGTCGGTCGTGTAGAACGTGTCCTGCGGGCTGCGCGCCGGATGGCCCGCCGGGATGTTGAGCGCCGTGAAATTGTAAAAGTCGGTTTCGATCTCCGGTCCGTCCTCGACGGTGTAACCCATCGACACGAAGATGTCTTCGATGCGCTGCCACACCAGCGTGATCGGGTGCATGTGTCCGCGCCGCAATCGACGGCCCGGCAGCGTCACATCGATTCGCTCGCGTTCGATGCGCGCCGCGGCAGACGATTCTTTCAACGCCCGCTCGGCGTCGTCAATCTTTTCGACGATCTCGGCTTCGAGGTGCTGCACGCGCTGCCCGAACGCGGCGCGCTCTTCGGCGGAGACGCGGCCAATCAACTTTTTAAGTCCGGTGAGCGCGCTCTTTCTTCCCGTGTGCCGCGTGCGCAAATCGGAAAGGTCGCGTAGCAATGCCTCCGCGCCGGCGGGTGGCGCGGCGTCGAGCCGCGTGACATCGCCGGCGCGCAAGCGAGCGAAGCGTTCGAACTCCTGCTCGAACGCTTCGCTCACGGCCTTGATCTGTCGTTGGTGCTCGCTGTCTTCCGCACTCATATGAATGCTTATCGGCCCCTTTACGCCGCCGCCTGTTGCTGCCCATTCTCCAGAGCGCCCTTCACTTGTCCGGCCAAGTCAGCGAACGCTTCGGGCGAGTTGGCCGCGAGTTCGGCCAGGACTTTGCGGTCAAGCTCGATCCCGGCGAGTTTCAGGCCGTGCATGAACTGTGAATAGTTGAGGCCGTTTAGTCGCGCCCCCGCTCCGATGCGCACGATCCAGAGGCTGCGGAAGTCACGCTTCTTCAGCTTACGCCCGGTGTAGGCGAACTTCAGTCCGCGCTCGACCGATTCCTTCGCCGAACGGTACAGCTTTGACTTGGTGCCACGATACCCTTTGGCTAGTTTAAGAATTTTCTTGCGCCGTTCGACGCGCTTGTTCCCACGTTTTGCCCTCGGCATAATCCACCTCCATTTTTAATGGATGACGGCGAAGAGGCAGAGATGAAACAGTAGCATTCGTCTTTCATTCATCCCTCATCCCTCATCCCTAATCCCTCTGTTTAGCCTCGCCCATAGGGCAGCATGCTCTTGATTCGACCTTCGTCGGATTCGGAAACCAGCACGTCGACATCGAGAAAGCGTTTCCGCTTGCTCGACTTCTTAGTAAGAATGTGGCGCGCGTGCGAATGGCCGCGCTTCACCTTCCCGGTCGCGGTCGTGCGGAAACGCTTTGCCGCGCCTTTATGAGTTTTAAGTTTAGGCATGTTTGCTTCCTTCTCCCAAAGCGCCCGCTTATGACTTGCCCGGCGCACGAATATAATGACATCGATCACGGATACCCTTTCTCAAACGACGGGCCGTGAAAGAACTTTTACAGAGGTCAGGTTTCTCGCGGCGGCGCTTCGGGCGCTGTGACTGGTTGTTGCCCGCTGCTGCTGCTGGTGCTGGCCGCCGGTGGCTTTGGCACGCTCCCCTTGTGCTTCTTCGGAGTGAAGATCAGAAACATCTGATTGCCTTCCATCCGGGGACGCGCCTCGACCTCGCCAACATCAGCCAAATCCTTTTCCAACTTTTGCAGCAGTTGCGAGCCGAGTTCGCGATGCGTGATTTCGCGGCCACGGAAGAAGATCGTCGCCTTCACCTTGTCGCCTTCGAGCAGCCACTCGCGCGAGTGCTTCATCTTGAAGTTATAGTCGTGGTCATCCGTGCCGGGTCGGAACTTCACTTCCTTGACGGTAATGATGACCTGCTTCTTCTTCGCCTCATTGGCCTTCTTCTTCGCTTCGTATTGAAACTTGCCGAAGTCTATGATGCGGCACACCGGCGGGTCGGCGGTAGGCGCGACTTCGACTAAGTCGAGACCCTGCTCGCGCGCGCGGCGCACGGCTTCGCGTGTATCCATGATGCCCAACTGTTCACCGTCATCCGCGATGACGCGCACCTGGGGCACGCGAATCCTGTCGTTAGTACGCACGGCGGGCGCGCGACGGTTGTCAGGGCGCTGGCCGCGACCTCGAAATCCTGCGATTGCTTCACCTCCTCAGTTAAGAGTCTGGAGTCTGGAGTCTGGAGTCTGGAGTCTAAAGAGAAATTTGTCTTTTGACCCCGGACTCCTACCCTCTAAACTCCGGACTCGGCAATGTTAACGAGGGCGCGCGACTCGACGAGTCGCTGCGCCAGTGCCTTAAAATCTTCGGTCGTCATCACTCCGATGTCGCCACGGCTCCGCTCGCGCACCGCGACTGTGCCCTCTTCCATCTCGCGGTCGCCAAGCACCAGCATGAACGGAATTTTCTGGAGCTGCGCGGTGCGAATCTTCGCACCGATCTTCTCGCTGCGGACGTTGGTTTCGACGCGCAAGGACGCCGCGCGCAAATTACGTGCGACTGACTCGGCGTAATCGTTGATGCGATCCGTAATTGGCAGCACCGCGATTTGCACCGGCGCGAGCCACATAGGAAACGCGCCCGCGTAGTGCTCGATCAGCACGCCGAAGAAACGCTCGACCGAGCCGAACAGCGCGCGATGAACCATCACCGGACGATGCGCCTGTCCGTCTTCGCCGATGTACTCAAGCTCGAACCGTTCCGGCAGATTGAAATCGAACTGCACCGTCGTCAACTGCCACAAACGCCCAATCGCGTCTTCAACTTTAATATCTATCTTCGGCCCGTAGAAAGCGGCCTCGCCCTCAATGCGCTCGTACGGAATGCCGCGCTCGTCGAGCGCCCCGACGAGCGCCGTTTCAGCATGCGACCAGTCCTCATCTGAACCGAGATAGCCTTTCGTTGTGTCATTGCCTTTGACCGACAACTCGACCTTGAACCGCTCGAATCCGAATGTCTTAAAAACCGAGTAGGCGAAGTCAACGCAGTCCACAATCTCGCGAAGCACTGTCTCCGGTGTGCAGAACAGATGTGCGTCGTCCTGCGTAAAGCCGCGCACGCGCATCAACCCGTGAAGCGTTCCTGACAGTTCCGCGCGGTAGACTGTGCCTAATTCCGCGTAACGCAGCGGCAGGTCGCGGTAAGAACGTTGCGCTGATTTATAAATGCCGATATGAAACGGGCAGTTCATCGGCTTCAGGCGGAACTCGGTTTCTTCCAACTCTGTCGGCGCGAACATTGAGTCGGCGTAATTCTCTTCGTGGCCGCTGATATACCAAAGCTTGCGCTTTGCGATGTGCGGCGTGAAGACGAGACCATATCCACGCTTGATAAGTTCGTCACGCAGGTAGTCCTCCATCTCTTTGCGAACCGCGCCGCCTTTCGGATGCCAGAAGATGAGTCCCTGCCCGTACTGTTCCTGAATTGAAAACAGATCGAGTTCACGTCCAAGGCGACGATGGTCGCGCCGTTCGGCTTCCTCGCGCTGCTTCACCCAGGCGTCGAGTTCCTCTTGCGTGAAGAACGCCGTGCCGTATAGACGCTGCATCTGCGGGCGCTCCTGATCGCCTTTCCAGTACGCGCCGGAAATCGCCAGCAGCTTGAATGCTTTGAGGCGGTTCGAGTTGGCGACGTGCGGGCCGACGCAGAAATCTATGAACGGAGTGTTGTCGATGTAATAGACACTGACGGTTTCGCCGCCCTTCTCTTCGATCAGTTCGACCTTGAGCGGCTCGTCGCGTTCGGCGAAGATGTGCAACGCTTCCGCTTTCGCAATCTCGTCACGGCGGTAATTGACGTTGCGCTTCGCCAAATCGCGCATCCGCTTTTCGATCACTGGCAAGTCAGCTTCTGTTAGAGGCTGCGGCGCAATCACGTCGTAAAAGAAACCGTAACGCGGATCGTCGAGCAAAGGCGGACCGATGCCGAGCTTTGTGCCGGGGAACAGGTCAAGTACGGCGGCGGCTAAGAGATGCGCGGTCGAATGGCGCAAGACATACAAGGCATCATTCGTGCCCGGAAGCACCGCTTCAATCTGCACTGCGTCGCCACTCTCGGCAGCCTCGAGTTTGAAATCGAGGTCAACTTCGCGTCCGTTGACGCGCGCGATTAAGGCTTGCTTCGCCGCGTCGCGGTCGAGCCGCTTCAAAGCATCGGCGACCGTGACCGGCGCCGGCAAACTCGCTTGCGCGCCGTTCTTTAGTTGGACATTCACTTCACTCATGATCTTTCAATCTCCGCAATTTGAATCGCTTGTCGCAAGCGTCCATACGAACGTATGGCGCGAGACCCCTCATTTCGAAGAGCGACCACGCGCGGACGACTGAGATTGACTGAACCTAAACTATAAACCTTCTGTGAGAAGGCGATACATGATCGGATTCAACAGGAGCGCCTTTGCTCGCACGCGCGTGCCGCTCAAGATTACGTTGAGCGAGTAGATTCTCATTAGAACCGACGTGTAGTTCGCGTCGTGGTCGTCGTCGACAACATAAAGCGCAAAGGACTTCCGGAGCTTCTGTTAAAACGGTGAACTCAAGAGAACTGGTAGGCGCGTGGGGATTTGAACCCCAGACCCCTACCGTGTCAAGGTAGTGCTCTACCACTGAGCTACGCGCCTAAGTACCTTGTCAAACTGTCGCTCAATCAACTGAAAAAGCGGAACGGTAAAGTAGCAAACCGTTTGGAAGCGTGTCAAGCAAAGCGCCTTCGCTGCGAGAAATGGGGTGTAATCAAAAGT
>JACDEG010000463.1 GCA_013816505.1 Pyrinomonadaceae bacterium
ATGTAAGGCCTGCCCCCGTGATCGCCGCGTTGCTCGACAGCGTGACGCCAGTGGTCTGAATACCATTGCCTGAATGAGCCGTGCCGAGCATGATCCCGGTCGTGCGCCCGTAGAAGATGCCATAGCCGCCGCGCACTACCGACTTATCATCAAACGCATAGCTGAAGCCGAGGCGCGGCGCGACGTTGTTCTTGTCTTCGGGCTGGAAGCCGGTATCGAGTCCGGCGGCGGCGAGCACCGGATCGGGGTTTTGCAGCGGCGGCGCGGCGAGCGACTGATAGTCATACCGCACGCCGAGGTTGAAGGTCAGCTTCGGCGTCACGCGCCAGTCGTCCTGTGCGAACACGGCATAGTCCGTTAAGTCAGGGTTGGTCGTCGGCCCTGACGTATTTGGAAGACCGAACCGCTGTGTGAAACCGGAAGGGATGTTTCGCTGGAACGCTTGATAACCATTGAGCCTCTCGCCCGTTGAAAGCGTGATAGTCGAGAAGGTGTATTGGCCAGAGAAAAAACCGGGGAAGAAGTTCAGCACGCGGTCGAAATTAAAGTCCACGCCGGTCTTAAAGTTATGGCGACCGCGTACGTACGAGAGGTTGTCGATGAACTGCGCGCGTTTGATGGTCGTCTCGCGCGGACTGAAGTTGTTGCGGCCAAGCAGCAGGAATCCGTTGTCGGTGTTGATTTGTGTTTCGGGTAGTTCGCTGTTCGCCGTCCCCGGCTCCGCGTCGCGCGCGAACTGAAAACGAAATTCGTTGACGACGCTTGTCGAAATCGTAGAGGCGAGCGTGCCCGAAAAGGTGGTCGTCTTAGCGAGACTGTTGCCGGAATGCTCTTCAGTCGCGAGTTGTCCGGTGAACTCGTTGTTGACGCCGGTGAAGTTCTGCCGGTTGAAACGCACAGAGAGTTGATTGCTGTTGTTGAGACTGATGTCGGTCTTCGCCATGTACACATCCTGATCGCGGTTGACCGGATAGGTGTTCAGACGCGGCAGCAGCAGCGCTTGAATCGCTGCCGTCTGCGCGAAGAAGTTGGGCGGCTCGACCGGGTTTGGCAGGTTCTGGCGCTGCCCGTCATAAGTGAAAAAGAAGAACGCGCGGTTTTTAACAATGGGGCCGCCGATGCGACCGCCGAACTGGTTGATCTGTGACGGCGGACGCTGGTTCGGACGGTTGCCCTGCGCCTGCGTCGCCTTCAAATTCGACGTGTTGGCGTTCAACGCTTCGTCGCGAAAATATTCAAACACGCCGCCGTGAAACTCGTTCGTCCCTGATTTTGTGACGACATTGATGACCGCTCCACCGGCGCGCCCGAACTCGGCGGAGAAGCCGTTCTGATTGACCTGGAATTCCTGCACCGACTCTTCCGAGAACTGATATGGGGGCCGCACGCCGGTGCGCCCGAAGGCTTGTCCGAAGAAGGTGTTGTTGTTGTCCGCGCCGTCCACCTGAAGGTTGTTGAGCGTACCCTTTTGCCCGCCGACGGAGAGATCGCCGCCGCGCGTCGGGTCGCGCACCACGCCCGGTGTGAGCGTTGCGAAGTCGAGGTAGTTGCGACCGTTGACCGGCAGGTTCTCAATGGCGCGTTGGTTGACGGTGGTTGAAACGGAGGTGCGTGTCGTCTCGACGATTGGCGCTTCGGCGGAGACCGTCACCGACTCGCTGGTGCCGCCGACTGAGAGGTTGAGTTCGAGCGGGGTTGCGCCGCCGACCGTGACCGCGACATCACGCAGTTCGGTCTGTGCGAAGCCCTGTCCCGTGGCGCGCACGGTGTAACTCCCCGGTGGCAGCAGAATCAAACGGAAGTTGCCTTCGTCGTCGACGGTGGCGTTCTTTTCCAAGCCGGTCGCTTGATTGACGGCGGTGACGCTCGCGCCGGTCACGACCGCTTGCTGTGGGTCGAGCACGCGGCCTTCGATATTACCCGTCGTCGCCTGCGACTGTGCGACAACGGATGCGACCGCGAGCGCCAGACACATGCCCACGGCGAGCAGATGGGTAATCACAAGGGGTAACTTTCTAAACATGGAATTCCTCTTTTGTAGATTGATGACTTGCGCGGCGAGCAGAGGCCAGCCAGATAGAAGGTGAAGGGCACAACAGAATGCGCCCACAGTTAGCCTGTGCTAGTAAGACAGACGAAAGCGTTTGGAATCGAAGCGGAGATATTAAGGCGGGGCCGTGGAATGGGTCAAGCGAAGCCGATGTTAGCGGGGTGCGGTCAAGTCAAGGGACGTTTGATACGACATTGCAAATCATGATGAGATTATTGAGCGGCGGACACGATGCCCGCCGTCGTCCGCAGAGCGTCACGGCAGCGGGCATCGACCACATATACACGATGGGCACTATCAAACAAACGGCCCTGTCGAAAAGGGCCGCTCGTCCCGCTCTCCAAATTTCCTCGACGCTCTCACTTCCGCCCGAAGGCGAACGGTCGCCACAAGGCCCCGGTCGATTGCAGCAAACTCATCGTGCCAATGTACGCATAGCCGAAGAAGAAGAGTCCGAGAAACGGAATCGTGCCCCACAGACGCATGTGCGCGGCGTAGAGAATCGCCAACAGGAAATAGACGGCGAACGATAATTCAAGGAGCGGCAACAGTCCGCGCTTGCGTTTGTAGTTTTTGCGCTTCCACGTTTCATCCGTGCTCTTTTCAACGCTGTACTTCGGCGTCCGCACAAATTCCGACTTGATTCCGAGCAATGCTTCGAGCACCGCGCGCGCGTTCGAGAAGGCGAGGCCGATGCCGACCGCCATCACCAGCGGCAGGTGCATCAATCGCCGCCAGCGCGTCTCGGCACGATCCAAATACCACACCGCTGACCCGTAGAAAAGCACCACCGAAACAGTCGAGAAAAAGAGGATCGGCACATCGAACAGCATCAGGTTGAAGAAGCCTTGATTGTAGCGAACGAGAAGCAGCGGGAATTGCAGAAAGCTGACGACGATCATCAGCGGGTAACTGATGTTGCCGGTGAGTCGAAAGAGCATCTCCGCCTTGACGCGAAACGGGAGCGGCGCGCGCCAGATGCGCGGGTAGAGTTTCAGCCCGACCTGCATCACGCCCTTCGCCCACCGCCGCTGCTGAGCTTTGAAGGCGTTGATCTCGACCGGAATCTCTGACGGTGCATCCTCGTCGAGCAGGTACACGAAGCGCCAGCCCATCAACTGCGCGCGAAACGAAAGGTCTGTGTCTTCGGTCAAAGTGTCGTGCTGCCAGCCACCGCTCAGTTCAATCGTTCGCCGCCGCCAGATGCCTGCCGTGCCGTTGAAGTTGAAGAAGCCGCCCGTTCGGTTTCTGACCGTCTGCTCAATCACGAAATGGCCGTCGAGCATGATCGTCTGCAAGCGCGTCAGCAGGTTGTACGAGCCGTTGATGTGCGACCAACGCATCTGCGTGCAACCTACCAACGGGTCGGTGAAGTAATGGACGAGTTTGCGCAACGAGTCCGGCTTCGGCACAAAGTCAGCGTCGAAGATCGCGACCAATTCGCCCTTCGCCGTCTTCAAACCGTTCTCAAGCGCGCCGGCCTTGAAGCCCGTCCGGTCGATGCGGTGAATGTAGTGAATATCGAAACCTTCGCGCCGGTAATGCTCGACCGTGGCGCTCGCCCTCCCCACCGTTTCGTCGATTGAATCGTCGAGGACTTGAATCTCCAGACGCTCACGCGGGTAATCAAGCGCCGTCACCGCTTGCAGCAGACGCTCGACGACGTACATCTCGTTAAAGAGCGGAAGTTGGACGGTGATGTGCGGCAATTCTTCTTCGCGATAGAGAGCGGCGGGCTGCGGCTCGATGCGGCGGTAGCGCCAGAAATCGATGACCTGCTTGATGCGATATGCGCCGTAGATGGCGAGCACGCCGAGGATGCTGAAGTAGACAACGAGCACTATCCAATCGAACGCATCGAGTTGATAGAGCGGGCTGATGTTGCCGGCCGTGCGAGCCACCACGTCATCGAAATAGCGGCGCATCAACTCGTCAGTCGGTGGTGGATTCTGGAGAGCCAGGAAGGGCAATAACATTTCCGTGCCTCTTAAAACTCCGCGCCTCAGGTGAGCGTTCAGGCTTTAGTCCACACGCCGCGCGAAGCGTTGTCACATGTGAAACGAGCAGCGCCCGGTTCACCGAAGCGCTGCCCGACATCGTCGTCTTCAAAAGTGATTGTCAACGAACCGCCGGACGCGCGGGACCGAACTAACCGCGTGATCGCACCGCCAAGCCGATGGTTACGCGAAGCGGCATCGTCTGACAATACTGTCAGCCGGTTACGCGCCAGCACCGAAGCCGCCGGCACCTGGGCTAGTGTAACTGCCGCCTGGTTGCCCACCGAAACTCGGCGGCGGAGGTGGCATCCCCGCGCCACCATCCTTGCGCTTCTCAAAAACTGAAACGCCGATGAGTCCGCCGACGGTCGCGAAGATGACCAGCATCACCGCCCCGATCAGCGCCATCGGGATAGAGGCGATTAATTGTTGTCCGACGGACTGGCCCTGCATGATGGCCGCCTGCTGGCGGAACGCTTCCGCTGCTTCGGGACCGGCCATGCCGACCACGCTGCCCATCAAGCCCAACGTTGCGTTGCCCGCCATGATGCCAAGCGGTAAGCCCACGATGATGTAAACCGCCGCGCCGATGACGCCGGCGAGCACGCCGACCACCGCGCCATCGGCGGGGCGCGCCGGCGTCGGCGAACTCTTAATGTACATGTTAGCGGCGAGCAGCCCGCCGAGTATCGCCCATGCGCAGCAGCAGATATTGAGGGCTCCGACAAGCGGAATCGCCGATAGGATGCCTAAAGCAACGCCACCAATCAGGGCCGGCTTCATTTTGTCATTCATCTGTTTTCGTGTCCTTCGTTGAGGAGAGTAAGGAAATCTTTTAGCGTCAAACTCGAAATCATGTCGCGACTTGAAAGAAACCTTCGGGCCGGAGACTGCCGCCTTTCCGGCTATCGTTCAGACGAAGCGCCGCGTGCAAAAGTGACAACTCACTCGCTGACCGCGTGGCGCGTCCGAAATAAACTTCGCCAATCAGTGTACGCCAAATCCACCATACCCGGCACGATAAAAAACGCCGCCGCCGCGCCGAGTAGCGCGCCGGTCATCGCGCGCGAAAAATGCGTATTCTCCCACACGCCGAAAACGCCGAGCG
>JACDEG010000057.1 GCA_013816505.1 Pyrinomonadaceae bacterium
ATCGTCATCAGAGCGACGACGATCCGCCCGACTTTTTATTTTGTGTTCTCTTCATGTCACATGCCGGCGACAACAACCCCGGAGTCTATTCGTGAAGAAAAAATCAGAAGGCGCGTCGGAAAGTTCCCGACGCGCCTTCTATATGCAGAACGCTGCTGTTAACCGGCGCGCACGTCCCTTCGATCTTGAGAGCGGCGCTGATGCGCGTTCGGTTCAACATCTGGTTGGGCGGCGGCTACGATTGAACCACTCTGCTCTTCTCGATCAGGCTACGAACTTCTTGCAGCACAGATTCGGCGACTTCAAGCGGGCATCCCCAGTAATCGAAGATGCCGCCACGCCCGCTGTTCTGCCCGCATACCACGAAGACGCCTGTGCCTACCCGTTGCTTCAGATGCGACGCTAACCATCCGACAAAGCCACTATTGTCTAAGTTCTCTGTGAAATGGAAGCTGAAGATTCTGAACAACTCTCCGCTTGAACCTTCTGCGCATACCAACTGACTCCATACCTGCTCATCACGGACAAAAGCTAACGCTTCAGGCTTTGCCTTTCTTTGGAAGTCATCAAGCGGGAATCCTCAAACACATACGCTTGTTCACAAACTTTGAAGTCTGCTTGCCCTATCACCTGCAAAAGTCTCTGCGCGGTTTGCTCTGCTGAGTCATGGCTGACGTACATAAACTTTCCTCATCTCTGATGTTTAAGATAGCTGACCATCACAAACTCGGCAGCGCGTTATACATGTACGCTAAATCCAACTCCATGAAAACTGTTCCCTCATCAGGACTGAACCGGTATGGAGCGATCTTCTTAAATCCCAGCGACGTGTACAAACTTTGTGCTTTCACCATCGAAGCAAGCGTGTCCAGCCGCATCCGCTTATATCCTAGTTTCTTGGCTTCCTCAACAATCGCCTCGGCGAGTTGCCTGCCCATCTTCATGTTCTGATATTGCGGGCGGACATACAACCGCTTCATCTCGCACACATCCGGTTCAAGCCGTCTGACCGCCACACAGCCCGCCGCTTGTTCTTTATACAGCGCGAGCAGCAGAGCACCGTCCGGCGGGATGTAGGTCGCGGGAAGGTTGGATAGCTCTTCATCAAAGTTCTGAAAGCATAAATCTATATCCAGCCAAGCCGCATACTCTCGAAAAAGCAATCGTGCTGGCTCAAGCCACTTGCCACCTTCAACGTGAACTATTCTGAGCATATCATTCGAGGTAGCCGCCCAACACACCAATATACCGAAGCAAGTCGGTGTGTCGAGTACCACCTGCTATAGCTTGGGCGGGTACATCGGCGGCAAACCCGCCCAAGCTATAGCAGGTGGTACTAACAGCCAATCTGTATTCAGATGGCGAGCGAAGCAGTGAGGCTTCGGATTAGTTCGTCGCGGTGCTCGACACGGATGTACCTCTCGACGGATTCGGGGCGCTCGGCTTGCGCGGCAACTTTTCGTCCATCGTCGCGGAGTTGTAAACGAACACCGCCATAATCGCCGCCGCTTGCTTCATGTCATCGGCCTGGATGCGATCATACACGTCCTGGTTCGAGTGGTGCGTGCGCGTCTCGTATTCAATCTCGTCCTGGATGAACTGGAAGCCCGGCAAGCCCACCGCGTCGAAAGAGAGGTGGTCGGTGCCACCGGTATTGGCGATGGACAGAGTTGTCGCGCCCATCGCGCGGAATGGCGCAAGCCACCGGCGAAAGATAGGTCGGACGGCTTCGTTGCCCTGCAAGTAGACGCCCCTGATTTTGCCGGTCCCGTTGTCGAGGTTGAAGTAGACCGAGAGCTTGTCGTGTGCGGGCTTGGCGTTCAGCTTCGGCGTTTCTCCTTTCATCATCGCCGTCATTGAAGCGTTCGCCGAGCCGTCGCCAATCGTGCCGAAGTGTTCGGCGACGTAGGCGCGCGAGCCGTACAAGCCCTGCTCCTCGCCGCTCCACAGCGCGACGCGGATCGTGCGGCGCGGTTGCAGGTTGAGCGCCTTCAGGATGCGCACCGCTTCCATCGCCACCGCGACGCCCGCCGCGTTGTCGGTCGCTCCGGTTCCCGCGTGCCACGAATCCATGTGGCCGCCGAGCATCACGACTTCATCCTTGAGGTCGGTGCCGGGGATTTCGGCAACGGTGTTATAGGCCATCAAATCCTCTTCGTGGAACTTCACCGCGAGGTCAACCGCCATCCGAATCTTCTCGCCTTGTTGAATCATGCGCGCCATCCGGTTGTAATCCTCGGCGGCGACGACGACCTGCGGAGTTATCTTCGGCGCGGTCTTGTCCCACGCCGCGATGCGCGGTCTGAAGATGGACGTTGGCGACGGGTCGAAGGGCTGCGGCACGGCCGCCGACTGCACGAAGATGGTGCCGCCGTCGCCGGCGCGGCTGATGTCGACGAGCAACGCCGCACCTTCGTCGGCGAAAAATTGTAGCTTCTGTGCGGAGAACTTAACGGCCACGAGTTGCTCAGCGGTCAATTGGAAACGGCGCGAGGGCCGCGAGCCTGGGTCGGGCGCGTTGGCGAGTTCCAATAACTCTTTTTCGGTCAGGCGCGTTCCCGGGGCCTCGAAGCGCGCTTTGATTTCTCTGACCGGACTGGTCAGCACGATGGCACCTTTCAACTTGCCTTTGAACCGCTGTAAGTCCGCCTCGTCCTTCGCGTCGACATAGATGACGTCGCCGACGAGTGGGCCGTTGGTGCCGGGCGACCATGCCTTTGGAAACGCGATCAACGGGATCGATTGCGGCTCGACGACCGTCGCGTTAAAACGTTCGAGCGACCAGCCACGACCGAACGGCCCCCACGGTTCGAGCCGCGCGTTTTGCAATCCCCACTCTGTCATCTTGTCGCGCGTCCACGTGTTCGCGCGCTTCATGTTGGGCGAGTTGGTCAAGCGCGGGCCGATCACGTCCGTCAGGTAACTCAGAGTTCGCATCACCTGTGAACGGTTCAGGCTTTCGTCCTTAATGCGCTCGATGGGATCGTTGGGGTCTCTCGCAGGAGTCTGCGAAGGAGTCTGTGCGGGAGTCTGCGGCGCGGGCGCCTGCGTGGGCGGTGTCGCCGGAGTCGGTGTCCGCGGTGCCGGTGTTTGCTGGGCCGGCGTCGAGGGTTGCTGAACAACAGCGCGCGCCACCACACCGGGCGGCACTATTAAAGAGCATAAAAGCAGCGCGCACGCTGAGTAGCGTCGTAACATCAAACTGGTCCCCTCGAAATTCGAAACCTTTCCTGTTTACTGAGCCGCGCGGCGCGTGCCGCGAACCACTGCGGGCGGTTGCGTGCCAGGCGGCAGGCTGTCGGAGCGGTAGCCGCAATCCTCATTCGCACAGACCCGCACGATGCCCTTCTTCGATGTTTTCTCAAGCACGAACGGCGCATTGCACTGCGGGCAAGGTTCAGGGATGGGCTTGTCCCAGAAGACCGCGTCGCACTCTGGATACTCCGCGCAGCCGTAGAAGGCTTTGCCGCGCTTCGACTTTTTGACGACGATCTCGCCGCGGCAACCGGGGCGCGGGCACGCGATGCCGGTCGTCTCGCGCTTGATGTATTTACATGTCGGGTAGTTGGCGCATGACACAAACTCGCCGAAGCGCCCGTGGCGGCGGACGAGTTGCGCGCCATCGACCGGGCACGTCTCGTCAAGCGGAACGGGCGCCGGGGCGACGGCGCCGCTGCGACTGATCTTTCGGATGTTGCGACACTCCGGGTAGCCCGTGCAGCCAAGGAACTGACCGAACCGCCCGCGCTTCAAAGCCATCGGCTTGCCGCACAAATCGCACGTTTCTTCCACTTCGGCGGCTCCGTCCGCCCCATCGCCGTTGGCCGCCTTCGCCGCCGCGCCCGCTTCCCCGTTGGCCGTCGCCGCCGAAGTCGAAGGCCGCGCAATCTCGCGCGTGGTGCGGCACTCAGGATAATTCGAGCAAGCCAGGAACTGGCCGAAGCGACCGAACTTGATGACCATCGACGAGGCGCAGTTGTCGCACACCTCGTCGGTCGGGATCGACTGCTGCTTCGCCGCCTTCATCTCTTGCTCGGCGTTCTTCAGGTCGTGCTTGAACTTGTCATAGAAGCCGTGCAGCGCCGCCGTCCACTTCAGTTTACCCTCCTCGATCTCGTCCAATTGCTCTTCCATTCGCGCCGTGTACGACTCGTTGAAGAGGTCGTTGAAGCTGGCCACCAGCAGATCGTTAACGGTCGTGCCGAGCGCCGTCGGATGAAACCGTCCTTCGGCCTTCTCGACGTACTCGCGGTCGATGATCGTCGTCATAATCGCGGCGTAGGTCGAGGGGCGACCGATGCCCTTCTCTTCGAGCATCTTGACGAGCGTCGCTTCGGTATAGCGCGGCGGCGGCTCGGTGAAGTGCTGCTCCGGCGTCACCGCGTTGAGCTTCAGGGTCTCGCCCTGCTCGACGACTGGCAACTTGCGCGCGGCCTCTTCATCCTCATCCGACTTCTCGTCGCGCCCCTCTTCGTAAACTCTGAGGAAGCCGTCGAACTTCAGCACCGATCCGGTCGCGCGAAACAATAAGCGACCAGCCTCAATGTCAATCGTCGTTTGATCGAAGATGGCGGGCGGCATCTGCGACGCGACGAAGCGCTGCCAAATCAGGCGGTATAGTTTCAATTCTTCGCTGTTGAGATGATGCGCCATCGCTTCAGGCGTGCGCGCCACGTCGGAAGGGCGGATCGCTTCGTGCGCGTCCTGGGCATCTTTCTTCGAGCGGTAGTGAATCGCCTTCTCCGGCAGGTACGCCGGACCGTACTGTCTGTTGACGAAGTCGCGCACTTCGGCCAGCGCCGTTTCCGAAACGCGCGTCGAGTCGGTGCGCATGTATGTGATTAAGCCGACAGAGCCTTCGGCGCCGATCTCGACGCCCTCGTACAGTTTCTGCGCCAGCAGCATCGTCTTCTTGACGGCAAAGCCAAGCTTGCGCGACGCCTCCTGCTGGAGCTTCGAGGTGATGAACGGCGGGACTGGGTTGCGCTTCCGCTCTTTGGTCGCCACGTCGCGGACGACGTAACGCTGCCGCTCAGCTTCGGCGACCAGTTCTTTCGCCTGCTCTTCGTTGGCGATCAGGATTTCGTTCTTCTTAAGTTCGTTGTCGAAGCCGCCCGTCTTGACGGTCTGCTCGCCAACCTTGAACAAGCGCGCGTCGAACGGCGGCGGCATATTCGACACGACGTTCGCGGCGATTGTCCAATACTCCGTCTTGAGGAATTTCTCGATCTCGCGCTCGCGCTCAACGACCATCCGCAACGCGACCGACTGGACGCGCCCGGCGCTGAGCTTGCCGCCCACCGTCCGGCACAACAGCGGCGAAACCTTATAACCGACGAGTCGATCAAGGACGCGGCGCGCCTGCTGCGCATCAACCAGATTCTGGTCGATCTGCTTCGGCTCCTTGAAGGCCTCCTGCACCGCGCGCTTCGTAATCTCGTTGAACATCACGCGAAAGGAAGGCTTCTTCGGTCGCTTCGGCACGATCTCTTCGGCAAGGTGCTGGCAAATTGCCTCGCCCTCGCGGTCAGGGTCAGCGGCGAGATAAATCGCGTCCGCATCCTTTGCGGCCCGCTTCAAATCAGCGACGGTCTTTTTGTTGTTGCGCTTTTTTATTTCCGGGATGACTTCGTACGTCGGCTCAAAATCTTTATCGACATCAACGCCCAAGCCCTTCGACGGCAAATCTTTGATGTGGCCGTAGGAGGCCATCACGCGGTAGTCCGATCCAAGATATTTGTTAATCGTTTTCGCCTTCGCCGGCGACTCAACAATAACTAAATTCTTCGCCATTTTAATTCGGTGAGCAGGTGACGATTGGCAAGTGACGAGACTTGGAACTCCCGCCCGACTCGCCGACCGGCGCCGGCCACTTGCTGCTCCTTAATCAGTCGCGTTAATCAGTCACGTTTAGATGCAACGATGAGCCTTGCGGCTCGCCGAACCTCCCCGTCAATGGAAAGTCTCGCGGGGCGCCACAGACGGTGGGACGCCGAACTGTTTTCAACTCGTTTCTCAGCCCGGTTGGGCGTCGGCGCTTTACAGCTTTCTGACAAAGCACTTGCCGGGAAGCTGCCGGATCAACTCGCGCATTTCAAGCCCGAACAGCGTGCCGTTCAGTTCGCCGACGCCGATCCGGCTGGCCGTCGCGAGTTCGTCAATATGCACGGGTTCGTCGGCGGAAAGCAAACGGAAGACGGTCCGCTCTTCGAGCGAAAGGTCCGCCGGTTCGATCACGTCGAGCGCGCGAGCGCCGCCGCGCCCCTTTCTTTTCGGCTCCGGCGGCAACAGCTTGGCAGCGATTTCCGACGGCAATTCCGCCGCCACGTCCTGCCACTGTTGCACGAGCTTTGCGCCCGCGCCTTTGATGAGGTAATTGGTGCCGAATGAGTTGCGCGAAGTGATGTTGCCGGGGACGGCGAAAACCTCGCGGTTCTGCTCCATCGCGAGCCGCGCCGTAATCAGCGAGCCGGAATTCTCTGCCGCTTCGACGAGCACCACGCCGAGGCTTAAGCCGCTGATGATCCGATTGCGATACGGAAAGTTTTCCGGCACCGGCGGCGTCCCCAGCGGGAACTGTGACACGAGCGCGCCTCCTCCTTCTAAAATCTCTTCCGCCAGCTTTCGATGATCGCGTGGATAGACCTCGTCAATGCCTGTGCCGAGCACCGCCACCGTGCGCCCCTTCGCTTCGAGCGCCCCGCGGTGCGCGGCGGCATCGATGCCACGCGCCAGGCCCGAAACAATTGTCACACCGCGTCCAGCCAATTCGCGCGCCAGCGCGAGCGCGACATTCCTGCCGTAGACGGAGCAACCGCGCGAGCCGACAATCGCGATGCACGGCGCGTCGAGACACGCGGCCCACTGCCCACGCACGTACAGCGTAATCGGCGGATCGGGTATCTCGCGCAACAGGGCCGGGTACGTTCCGTCGTCGAGCACCAGCACGTCCGCGTCGGGCATCGCGCGCATCGCTTCCAACTCCTTCGCGGCGGCCTCGTCACAGTTGCGCAGCATCACGCTCTCGATTGTTTCGGGGCGCAGGCGCAAGCGCTCCAACTCGCCGCGCAGCGCCATGAAGACCGCGCCCGCCGAGCCGAAACGCTCCAGCAACTTCGCCGCCACACGCGGCCCCACCCCCGGCGTCATGTTGAGCGCGATCCAGTCTTTCATAAATCAAGATGTTAGATGTCGGATGTCAGATGTTGGTGAAGATAGTTATAGTTGAAACCAGCCTCTGGCATCTAACATCTGACATCTGCTTTGTTGGCGGAGGCGTGTGGGAATCGAACCCACCTGAGACTGCTCTCACAGGCTCACAGACGGTTTTGAAGACCGCGCCGCTCACCGGAACGGATGCGCCTCCGCGAGGTCATTAAAAGAGCGAGGCCAAAACGGAACAAGACCCTACGCGCCGCGAGCGGCGGCTGTCAAGCGCATCCGCCGTGCGCTTCCATCATGTGCTGGCTGCAAAACATCCTCGCGCCGTCAGGGTCGCTATAATCTCCTGGTTTCTCTAATTCCGTGGTTGACGAAGCGCCCGCTGTCTGGTTATCATCCTTTTTCGAACGCTCGTTCGAAAAGCTCAGGTTCACAGAAAATCTTCCGCCGGCTTTTGGAGTCCAGTAACTTTGATGATTGATTTTGAGACGACACCCGAACGGTATAAGCACTGGAAGCTGCACGTTGACGGAGCGGTGGCGACGCTGTCGATGGACGTGCAGGAGGATGAAACGCTGGCCGACGGCTACAAGCTGAAACTTAACTCCTACGACCTCGGCGTTGATATTGAATTGGCCGACGCGGTGCAGCGTCTGCGCTTCGAGCACCCGGAAGTAAAAGTCGTGTTGGTGACCAGCCTCAAGCCGCGCATCTTCTGCGCCGGCGCGAACATTTACATGCTCGGCAGTTCTTCACACGCCTTCAAAGTCAACTTCTGCAAGTTCACCAACGAGACACGCTGCGCCATCGAAGACGCTTCCCGTCACTCCGGACAACGCTACGTGGCGGCGCTCAACGGCACGGCATCGGGCGGTGGTTATGAACTCGCCATCGCATGCGACGAAATCTATTTGGTTGAAGACGGCAACTCAGCCATTTCGCTCCCGGAAGTCCCTCTGCTCGGCGTGCTGCCCGGCACCGGCGGCCTGACGCGCCTCGTCGATAAGCGTCAGGTGCGCCGCGACCGCGCCGATGTTTTCTCGACGCTCGCCGAGGGACTCAAAGGCAAGCGCGCGAAAGAGTGGGGCTTGATTGACGACTACTTCCCGACCAGCAAATTTCAGGAAGGAGTGGCGGCGCGCGTGCGAGGCATCGTCGAAGCGGATGGACAACACGCAGCAGCGCACGGTATCAAGCTCAACCCGCTGCACGTCGAAGCGACCGCGAACGGGCGTGAATACAAATACGTCAGCGTGAGATTAAATCGCGAAGGCCGCTACGCCGACCTGACCATGCGCGGCCCCGAAGCTGACATGCCACACACCATCGAAGAGATCGAACAACTCGGCGACGCTTTCTGGCCGCTCCAAGCCTATCGCGAGTTGGACGACGCGCTATTGCATCTACGGGTCAACGAACTGGAAACCGGCCTTGTCTGTCTGCGCACCGAGGGCGACATCGAAAACGTGCTCGCCGTTGACGAAACCCTCGCCGCCAACAAAGACCACTGGTTGATTCGCGAGATCATCCTGCACATGGCGCGCACGCTGCGGCGGTTAGACCTGACGGCGAAGAGTTTCTTCGCGCTGATCGAGCCGGGCGGTTGCTTCGCCGGGAATCTTCTCGAACTCGCGCTCGCCGCCGACCGGACATTCATGCTGAACAACCCTGAAGAGAAAGTCGAAATCGCGACCAGCGAAATGAACGCCAGCGCGTTTCCGATGAGCAACGGCCTGACGCGCTTGCAGTCTCGTTTTCTCGCCGCGCCGGAGAAGGCCGAAGCGGTGCTCGCGCACGACGGCACCTTCGACACCGAAGAAGCAGATCAAGCCGGACTCGTCACCTTCGCGCCCGACGATCTGGATTGGGAAGACGAGATTCGCGTAGCCATCGAAGAGCGCACATCGCTTTCGCCCGACGCGCTGACGGGGATGGAAGCATCCTTAAGATTCGCTGGCCCTGAAACGCTCGACACGAAAATTTACGGTCGCCTGACCGCGTGGCAGAACTGGATTTTCCAGCGTCCCAACGCCGTCGGCCCACAAGGCGCATTGACCAATTACGGCAAACCGACGCAGGCACAGTTTGATTTCAAACGGACATGAGGACAGGAGAATACGAATGACTAATGGCACAAAGAAGTGCCCTGATTGCGCCGAAGAGATGGTCGAGGGGTTCATTCTCGACATGGCTTACGGCGGTACGCTCGTCCCTCGTTGGATTAAAGGGCGCCCGGAGAAGTCATTTTGGGAGGGGGTCAAAGCTAAGGGTAAAGAGTGCCGCTCGGTCGAAACGTATCGTTGCGTCAAGTGCGGACTGCTCAGATCATACGCCGTCACGGAAGCAGGCCTGCCCGGCATATGGGGCTACTAATTTTCATAGTTCAAACGGAGGGTGAAGATGGACTTATACGAACGCATTCCTAACAACGTGAATCTTTCAGGCGATAAGCGACTGCAACGCGCGCTGGAGAAGTGGCTGCCGAACTACCTTGATTGGTGGCGCGAGATGGGGCCGGACGGCTTTCAGGAGAAGGATGTTTACCTGCGGACCGCGATCAGCGTCGAGGCCGATGGGTGGGCGAATTTCGATTACGTCAAGATGCCTGATTACCGCTGGGGCATTTTCCTGAAGCCCGCCGAACAGGACGCGAAAGTTGGCTTCGGCGACCACTGCGGTATGCCCGCTTATCAGGAAGTGCCCGGCGAGTTTCGCAACTCGTTACGTCGCATCATCGTCACGCAGGGCGACACCGAACCGGCCTCCGTCGAGCAGCAGCGCGAACTCGGCAAGACCTGCCCGTCGCTCTACGATCTGCGAAATCTCTTTCAGGTGAACGTCGAAGAGGGCCGTCACCTGTGGGCGATGGTCTACCTGCTGCACCGCTACTTCGGGCGCGATGGACGTGATGAGGCTGAGGAGTTGCTTCAGCGTCGCAGCGGCAACCCCGACAAGCCGCGCATCCTCGAAGCTTTCAATCAGCCGTGCGATGACTGGCTCAACTTTTTCTGCTTTACGACGTTCACCGACCGCGACGGCAAGTATCAACTCGCGGCGCTCGCTGAATCAGGCTTCGAGCCGCTGGCGCGCACCTGCCAGTTCATGCTGACGGAAGAAGCGCATCACCTCTTCGTCGGCGAAACCGGCGTCGGGCGCGTCGTCAAGCGCACCGCGCAGTTGATGAAACAGGACAAAGACAGTGACGTGCGCGAACTCGGCGGCATCCCGCTTGATATTATTCAGAAGTACATCAACTTTTGGTTCTCGTATTCCCTTGATTTGTTTGGCGGCGAGATCAGTTCCAACTCCGCCGACTTCTTCGCGGCGGGACTCAAAGGCCGTTACAAAGAGCAGGATCAGTATACGGATCACGTCGCGGCCCATGAGAATTTCACCTTGATGGTCGTCGAAGATGGGCGGCTCAAACCGCGTGATGTGCCGATGAGGAACGCGCTCAACGAAGTCCTGCGCGGCGAGTACGTCAAGGACTGTGAGCGCGCGGCGGAGCGCTGGAACAAGTTCATCGTCGAAGAAGGCGTCAACGCGCAGGTATATTTGCCGAGCACGCGCTTTCACCGTCACGTCGGCGAGTTCGCCGGCCACACCTTCGATGCGCAGGGAAATCTCATCTCGTCGGAAGAGTTTGAGCGCCGCCGTGACGAGTGGCTGCCGACCTTCGCCGACCGCGAGTACGTCCGCAGCCTAATGCACGCCGTCACCGAACCCGGCAAGATCGCCAACTGGATCGCGCCGCCGAAGGCCGGGATCAAAGGCAAGCCGTTCGACTTCGAGTACGTCAGACTTTAGCGCAGTGGTCAGTTAAAGACTGGCTCTATCTGACCACCGGCCACTGCTTTATGGAAGACTTCACACGCTACGACCAAAAGCTGGAGTTCATCCTGCGCACCAGCGCGCGCATCTTCGCGGAGAAGGGTTATCACTCGACCTCGATGCGCGACATCTCGCGCGAAACCAACGTCAGCCTCGCCGGGCTTTACTATTATTGCAAGTCGAAGGAAGAGCTGCTGTTCTTAATTCAAGACAACTGCTTCGGCCACGTCCTCGAACGACTTGAACAACGTCTCAAAGAAACAACCGAGCCAGTGGAGAAGCTGCGTTTCGTGATCGAGAATCACCTTTCGTTCTTTGCGGCGAACATGGCCGAGATGAAGGTGCTGTCGCACGAAGCCGACTCGCTCGAAGGCGAGATGCGCGAGCATGTCTCCGGCAAGAAGCATCAGTACACAAAGCTTGTGCGCCGCATTATGTCGGAGGTGCAGCAGCAACAGGCCGCGAGCAACAGGCGGTCGAAGATTGACCTGACGGTAGCGACCTACGCGCTGTTCGGGATGATGAACTGGATTTATAATTGGTACGACCCGCGCGGTAAGCTCTCTGTCAACGACTTAGTGGACAACACGACGCGCTTATTCCTTTCCGGCTTCCTCGACGGGACGGACAGCGGCGAACATCAGTTCACCCCGAAGGCCATGAGAGCCGAACGTCTTAGCGTGTGGCGCGCGACGCAACCTTAGGCCGAAGAAAGAAGCAACCAATGACACGGACACTGACGGCAACCATTCGACGGGTAGACGATGGTTATGTAGCGCTCTGCTCTGAGTTAGACATCGCCAGTCAGGGAGAGTCAATCGAAGAGGCACGCGCCAATTTGAAGGAAGCTGTCGAGTTGTTCCTTGAAACCGCGCACCCAAGCGAGATTAGTCAGCGACCAAATGCCGAGGTCTGCGTGTTGCGAGCACAGTTCGTGTTTTGAGACGGGGCATTCAAGTTATCATCAAGCGGAGAAGATAAATGGCAGATGTGGAAGCAAAGGTTCAGGGCGCGATGGCTGATGAAGCGACCGGCAACCTAGTGCGGTATCGCGCGCTGAAAGACGGCATCGCCACCTTGACGCTGAACGACCCGCCGGCGAACACATACAGCTACGAGATGATGCAGGAGCTTGACGGCGCGATCCTCGCAGCACGAATGGACGAGGATGTTCACGTCATCGTCATCACCGGACAGGGCGAGAAATTCTTTTCAGCGGGCGCGAACATCCGTGTGCTGTCGGAGATGACGCCCCGCTTCAAATACTTCTTCTGCCTCCACGCCAATGAAACGCTGTCGCGGCTCGAACAAACGCCGAAGCTCGTCATCGCCGCGATCAACGGCCACTGCGTCGGCGGCGGACTGGAAGTCGCGCTGGCCGCTGATATTCGCCTCGCGCGGAAAGGGGCGGGCAAGATGGGACTACCGGAAGTCTCGCTCGGCGTGCTCCCCGGCACCGGCGGCACACAACGCCTCGCGCGCGTCGTCGGCAAGTCGCGCGCGATTGAGTTGATGGTGACCGGCGAGTTGTTCGACTTCGAGCGCGGGCTTGAACTCGGACTCGTCAATCACATCTACGAAGCCGAGATGGGCGCACAATTTATCAAGCAGGTGATGACCTACGCGCGCCGATTCACGCCGCCCGACAAGGCGGCGCGCGCCGTCGGACACATCAAGCGCAGCGTCCAGTCCGGCGTTGAAATCCCATTCGAGTCCGCGCTCGCCCTTGAGCGCGAATTCCAGCAGCAACTCTTTCAGTCCGAAGACGCCAAAGAAGGCTTGCGAGCGTACAGTGAAAAACGGAAACCACACTTCAAAGGAGCGTGACAAGTGACAGGTGACGGGTGACAGGATTAAAACCTGTACTTTCTTGTCACCTGTCACCTGTCACCTGTCACGGTTTTTATGTACGACAACATCAAAGCCACATACGAAGCGGGCATCGTAACTATCACGCTCAACCGCCCGGAGAAGTTGAACGCCTTCGCGGGTCACATGCGGCGCGATCTGGCCGAGGCTCTGGAACGGGCGGCGAGCGACGCCCAGGCGCGCGTCGTGATTATCACGGGCGCGGGACGTGCCTTCTGCGCCGGCGCGGACGTGAAATTTATGTCCGAGTTGATGGAGCGCGACGACGTAGATGAATTCAAGCGCCTGCTGCATGCGGGGCGGCGCGTGCTGACGGCGATCCGGCAGATGACGAAGCCGGTCATCGCCTCGGTCAACGGTCCGGCTTACGGCGCGGGCTTCAACCTCGTGCTCGCGTGCGACCTGCGCATCGCGGCGGAGTCGGCTTCGTTCTGTCAGTCGTTCGTCAAAGTCGGACTGCACCCGGACTGGGGCGGGACATACTTCCTGCCGCGCATGGTGACGCCGAACCTCGCCTGCGAAATGTTCTTCCTCGGCGACACGGTCAGCCCCGAACGCGCGTTCCAACTCGGCCTCGTCAATCACGTCGTGCCGGACGCCGAACTCGTCGCGGAGACGCTCAAGCTCGCGACCAGACTCCGCGACGCGCCGGCGAAGTCCATCGCGGCGGCCAAGCACGCGGTTTACATGAGCGAAGGCTTGAGCCTCGAACGCATGCTCCAGTACGAAACCGAGGCCCAGCTTCAGTGCTTCCAATCGCCGGAGGCGCGGCAGCGCGTGCAAGCGTTTTTAGAGAGACGTGAGCCGCGCGCCGTGAAATAGTCATGAGCAAAGTTTTACTGAGCCGTTGCCATCAATCGCGCTTTTGGCGTGCGGCAACTTCACACGAGAAGCACGGAAGTCACAGGAGAGGGCACAGTGAAGAGGTCAGCCCTGACACGAAAGTTCGGTATCAGGGCTGAACATCAGCATCGTGACCGGCTTTCACTTTTGCATTTTACCTTTTTACTTTTGCCTTAATGTTCTGTGACCTCTGTGTCTGCGTGCTAAGCCTTCCCCCTCTATCGATTCCATGAAACTCGCTGACAAGATCGCGTGCATCACCGGCGGCGGACGCGGCATCGGGCGCGCCATCGCCTTCGCGTTCGCGCGCGAAGGGGCGCGGGTCGCCGTCGTCGCGCGCACCGCGAGTGAGGTCGCGCGCGTCGCGGAAGAGATCAGCGAAGAATGCGGCGTCGAGACGATGCACGCGGAGTGCGACGTGTCGAGCGTCGAATCCGTTGCGCGCGCATTTGCCGCCGTCGCCGAAAAATGCGGGCGCGCGTCGGACATTCTGGTCAACAATGCTGGCATCGCCGAGAGCGCACCGCTCGTCAAAACCGACGACGAACTCTGGCACCGCCACCTTGCCGTCAACCTGACGGGCACTTTCTACTGCACGCGTGCCGCGCTCCCCGCGATGATCGAGCGTGGTTGGGGGCGCGTCATCAATATCGCGTCCATCGCAGGCAAAACGGGCGCGCCGTATATCGCTGCCTACTCCGCGTCGAAGCACGGCGTCCTCGGCCTGACCCGCTCGCTCGCGCTCGAAGTCGCGACGAAGGGCATTACCGTCAATGCGATCTGCCCCGGCTACGTCGACACCGACATGACAACACGCGCCGTCGAAAACATCGAGGCAAAGACTGGCAGGCCCGCGCGCGAATCCCTCGACGCGATTAAGAATATGAACCCACAACGCCGCCTCGTCGAACCCGCGGAGGTCGCCGCGCTCGCGCTGCTGCTCGCCTCCGACGACGGGTGCGGCATCAACGGCCAAGCGATCAACGTGGACGGCGGCAGCGTGCTCTTTTGAGAGGTGATGAATGGACAAGTGGCGGGCATTACTTAGTGAGCTAAACGTCGCAGGCGGCAATATGTCTTCGTGCGGTGTGGAAGACATTCAGGCTTTCGAGGCCGAAGCAGGCGTCGTCCTACCTGATGGCTACAAAGAATTCTGTCAGGTCTTCGGTTCGGGCATGTTTGGTGAAGAGATTCGACTTTACTGCCCATGCCGGGTAAAGAGCGCTCACATTCGGGAAGTTTGTTGGTCTGCTATCGCGAGCCTCAAGCAGGACGTTGCTCTTGAAATACAGTACAGCGTCGAAGGCCAGTCATCTCTCGACGTGGAGAAGATGAAATCTCTTGCCGTTCTGCTGGACTCAGCGTTCGCTTTTGGTGATACGCCTAGTGCTGAAATACTTTTGTGGGATGTTATTAGTTATGACGAAACTGACAAAAGCTACGACATCTACATCGTGCCGATGGACGCACTCGAACGATTCACTCGAATAGGAAGAGATTTTTTTGAGTTTGTGCGTGACTTCTGCCTGAATGCTAAAGCTAACCTTGCCCTTTTACAAGCCGATTATTTAAGCAAGAATATTAAGCTCAATAGAAGTTTTATCTGCTTTGCGGAAACCCCAAGCGCTGTTGGGCAACACTCGGCGCAAGGTAGTGAGGAAGATTTTGCCTTCCTGTCTTTTCAGGACATTATTTCTGACCCTCAGCTTTCATCACAGAGTTCATCCCCACTGTCTCTAGTTAACCCCGTATCACTCGGACAGCCACGCGGTTATTCCAATGGCGTGCTTCAGTCTAGCTCTTCTGGCCGCCTGCTGTTCATCGCCGGTCAGATCGGATGGGATGAGCAGCAAAACATTGTCAGCAGTGATTTCGTCGAACAGTTCGCGCGCGCGCTCGCCAATGTCATTGAGGTCGTCCGCGAGGCGGGCGGTACGACCGACGGAATCGCGCGGCTCGTCATTTATGTCACCGATAAGAATGAATATCGCGTGCGGCAGAGAGAGGTAGGCGACAAGTGGCGCGCGGTGATGGGGCGACACTTCCCGGCGATGGGACTCGTCGAAGTCAAAAGCCTCCTCGAAGACAACGCGAAGGTAGAGATCGAGGGAATAGCCGTCATACAGTGACAAGTGACAGGTGACAGGTGACAAGATCAATGCCTGATTTGACCTGTCACCTGTCACTTGTTACCTGTCACCTGTCACTGCTTTTATGATTCAACCGAAGAGCTTTCTTTATGAGTTGCGCGACGGCATTGCGACGATCACGCTGAACCGGCCAGAGCGTCTGAATGCTTTGACGTTCGAGGTGTATCGTGAGCTGACGGAGACGTTCGCGGCACTGCCGAACGAGGACACGGTGCGCGCCGTCGTCATTACCGGCGCGGGGCGCGCGTTCTGTTCGGGCGGCGACGTGCGCGACATCATCGGCGATTTGCAGGGCGACGACACGCCGGGCATGCTCCGGTTCACGCGGCTGACGTGTGAGTTGATTCGCAACATGCGGGCGCTTTCGAAGCCGATCATCGCGAGTCTGAACGGCACGACTGCCGGGGCGGGGGCGTGCATCGCACTCGCGTCAGACCTGCGCGTGGCGAGCGTCGAAGCGCGCATCGCGTTCCTCTTCGTGCGTGTCGGACTGTCCGGCGCGGATATGGGCGCGGCATATCTGCTGCCGCGATTCGTCGGCCTCGGGAAGGCGACCGAGCTTTTGCTCACCGGTGATTTCATTTCGGCTGAGGAGGCGCAGCGAATCGGAATCTACAACCGTGTCGTGCCCGCCACTGAACTAGACACCGAGACGCGGAAGCTCGCCGAACAGTTGGCGCGCGGCCCCGCCTTCGCGCTCGCGTTGACGAAAGAGATGCTCAACCGCGAGATGGACCTCGGCCTCGAGACCGCGCTCGAATGGGAAGCGCAGGCGCAAGCCATCTGTTTACAACACCCGGATTTTCGCGAGGCTTATGAAGCGTTTGTTGAAAAGCGCGAACCAAAGTTTAAGTGATTTGCGATTGCCGATTTAAAGATCAAGTCCGTTCATGGCTTTTGAAATCGCCAATCGGCAATCGCAAATCTAAAATCCTATGGATACGCACATCGATTCGCTTCCCTTCTTCACCGACGAGCATCGGCGGCTGGCGACGAGCGTCGCGCAGTTCGCGGCGCGCGAGATTGAGCCGCGCGCGGCGGAAGAGGGCGATACGGACGCGCAGTTCCGCGTGATGCTGAGTCTGTTAGCGCAGGCCGATTTGCTGCGCTTCGCGGTCGCGAGCGACCAGGCACCGCTTGACGTGCGCGCGCTGTGTCTGATGCGCGAGGCGTTGGCTTACTCTTCGTCGCTCGCCGATCTCGCGTTCGCGATGCAGGGCCTCGGCACCTACGCGATCAACCGCGCCGCGCCCGAACATGTGCGCGATTTCTGGCTGGCTCGGGCAGCGAGTGGCAGATCAATCGCAGCCTTCGCGCTGACCGAACCGGAGGCCGGGTCGGATATCGCATCGATCAGGACGACTGCGCGACGCGACGGCGACTGGTACGTGATTGACGGGCGCAAGCGATTCATCTCAAACGCCGGCATTGCCGACTTCTACACGGTCTTTGCGCGCACCGGCACACGCGCCGACGGGCGCGCCGAGATTTCTGCCTTCGTCGTCGGCGCGCGGATGCAGGGCTTCGTCGTCCGCGAACGGATGCGGCTGATCTCGCCGCACCCGATTGGCGAGATTGAGTTCGATAATTTACGCGTGCCCGCCGAAGACCGCATCGGAGCGGAGGGCGAAGGCTTCGCGTTGGCGATGGAAACGCTCGACACATTCCGCGCCAGCGTCGGTGCGGCCGGATGCGGGATGGCGCGCCGCGCGCTCGACGAAGCACTTCATTACGCCACACACCGTGTGCAATTCGGCGCGCCGATAGCCTCTCAGCAATTGATTCAGGAGAAGTTCGCCGTGATGGCGACTGACCTCGATGCCGCGCGCTTGTTGGTCTACCGCGCGGCTTATCAGAAGGACATCGCCCCGGACACTTCCGTCACGCGCGCCGCGAGCGAGGCCAAGCTGTTCGCGACCGAAGCGGCGTGGCGCATCATTGACGAAGCGGTGCAGATTCACGGCGGAGCCGGCCTCGTGCATGGAAGCGTGGTCGAGCGCCTGTACCGTGACATACGCGCGTTGCGCATCTACGAAGGCACGTCAGAGATTCAGAAACTCATCATCGCGAAGGAGGTTTTGAAAGAATGACGGAAGCGAACGACACCATCAACCCGATGCAGGACACCACGACGGAGGCCGAGCGCGTTCTCGTCGAGATGAAGCGTCACGCCCCGATGTGGAAGCGCGCCGCGCAACTCGACGAACTCATCTTCGCCCGCCGCGTGTTGATCTTAGCCGACCTGCGCCGTCGCTACCCGCACGCCGATGCTGACGAGTTACATAGACGTCTGGCCGCGCGCCTTCTTCCGCGCGAAGACGTGATTCGCATCTTCGATTGGGACCCGGAGAAGGAAGGCTACTGAGCGGACTTACCC
>JACDEG010000464.1 GCA_013816505.1 Pyrinomonadaceae bacterium
CTGCTACGCTCACCGCCACGTTGGGATTGTCGGACGCGCGCGGCGTGTTTGTCAGCACTGTCGAGAAAGGAAGCCTCGCGGACAAGGCAGGTGCGGAACGAAGAGATGTCATCACGGCTCTTAACGGCGTGCCGATCACTAATACTGATGAATTGCGCCGTCAAGTCGCGCGACTCCGATCTGGCGAAGCAATTTCGCTGACGGTTCTACGCAACGGCTCGATGCAGAAGCTGAATGGCGATGCCACATCTACGTCTGGGAAAAATCAGGAAAGCATCGTCGCCGGTGATCGAGGAATAAGCGGCAAAGGAAGGCTTGGTCTGAGGGTCGAGCCACTGACTCCTCAGATAGTCGCACGCTTCAATCTCGCGAAAGCCAAAGGGCTGGTCGTGGTGGATGTTGACGCATCTGGGCCGGCGGCGGTTGCGGGCATCAAGACCGGCGATGTGATCGAAGAAATTAACGGACAATCCGTTCGCATCATGGCGGATGTCGAGACGGCGCTGGCACGGGCGGACTCGGGGCGAATCCGTCTGCGGATCAATCGCGGCGGTAAGTCTTCCAGCGTCGATCTATAACTACGCACGGCAATATCTGCCCGGTGAAAGCTGAGCTTGAATTAAGTGGTCTCCGAGTTACGAAGAGTCATTCAACAGGAGGAATTGAATTATGTTTAAGTGTTCAAGTGCTTCGATTAGCCGAGTTGTTCGCCAGACAATCGCCGGCGGTTTGATCCTTGCGCTACTGTCGGGGCACAGTGCGCCCGCTTCAACCATCAAACATTCTCCCAACACAGGCGTCCAGGGCGATGAGTTTCTGATACCTGACGGGACTGAGCTTTCCGTAGTAACAACTGAAGAGATATCGAGTAAGACGGCGACTGAGGGCGATCTGGTGAACTTCAAAATTGAAGATGATCTTGTTGTTAATAATCAAATTGTCATTGCCAAGGGCACACTTGCGAAAGGAACAATCTCTGCCGCTGAGAAGAGCGGAAGGCTTGGCAAAGGCGGCAAGCTCGGTATCAAAGTTGAGTCAACAACAACCGTTGATAATCAGAAAATCAAACTGCGTGCCTCACAGGGTAAACAAGGGGATGACAAGACCGGCACCACCATCGCTCTGATTGCCTTGTTCGGAGTTTTCGGGTTTCTGAAGAAAGGAAACAACGCAAAAATTAAAGAAGGCACGAAGATCAAAGTTTATACTGACGAGGCAAAAAAGGTACGCGTCAAAGGGGGCATCATTTGAGCCGTCAACTTACTCCTCCGCAATTTACTTGACACCCTCGGCTGAATAATAGACTCGCCCTCACAAACATCTTTCGCTGGTTAAAGCATTTCACGCTTACAATCGTGTTTGAGCGACAGCCGGAGGAAAGTCCATCTCCGGCTTCTTAGTGTTCTCCAGCAAACAGGAACGCTATTAAGCATTTGCTGCTCAAGCTGACCATCACTTTTAATCGCACCCAACTTGAATCGTTTCTGCGATGGCGCGAGCCTAAAGCGGCCCGAAGCTTGCGGTCTCTACGCCGCTAAATCAGACCACAGGACAATGGCACACGCGGCAGCGTCGTAACACAGACATCAGGTCTGTGTGATCGCGAGCCACCACAGACCTGATGTCTGTGCTACTTTGTCCCAATCTTGTCGGGTTCGATTTAGGGAGAATTAATTGATAAAAGTGACAACCGACGCGCGCCTTCGGTTAAGGGCGCTTAAGTCACATAGAAATATGAGAGGTGCGAGCAAAGATACCATTCGTTTAGAGGCGTGCGGCGCTCGCCGTTGCTACATTCGCGACGGCAGTCACCGCCGCAGCACGCCGCTCAACGTGGGCATGTTGATGCTGCTGTCGTGCCTTCTTCCTTTCTGCACGGCGTGCGGCAACGCAACATCGCCAGGCGAAACATCCTTATCACCTCAGCCACAGGCTCGACCCGAACGGATCATCTCGCTGAGCCCGAGCGTGACCGAGATTCTCTACGGCGTCGGCGCGTTCGCGCGCGTCATCGCCGTTTCCGACTACTGCATTTACCCGCCGGAGGCCGCGAAACTGCCGCGCGTCGGCGGCTGGCAGAACACCAACCTTGAGCGCATCGCGTCTTTGCGCCCCGACTTCGTGATCGTCACCGAGGCCGAAGCGCCGTTCATCAAAGACCGGCTCGACGGATTGAAGATTCCGACGCTCGTCGTGCCGAGCCGCAAGATCGAGGATGCGTTCACCGCGATCAATCAGATCGGGCGCGTCACCGGCAACGTGCGCGAGGCGGAACAACTCGCCGCCGAGACGCGCGCCAAGCTCGAAGCTGTTCGCGCGTTGACGAAAGACCTGCCGAAGCGCCGCGTGCTCTGCATCGTTGACCGCGTGCCTGGCATGCTGCGCGACTTGTACACCGCGACCGAGGGGAGCTTCATCGCGCAGTTGATCGAGATGGCGGGCGGCGAATCAGTCGCTCCGCCCGCCGAGAACGGTTATGGCAAGATCAGCAAAGAAGCGGTCGTTGACCTCGATCCGGAGATCATCATTGACATGGTGCAGGGCGCAGAAGGGACGTTCGCCGAAGACTCGCAGGCGGTTTGGAGAGAACTGCCGAACGTGCGCGCGGTGCGCGAAGGGCGCGTTTATTCGCTGCGCGAGATGTCGCTGATTCATCCGTCGCAGTTCGTCGGTGACAGTGCGCGGCGCTTCGCGGAGATCATCCACCCGGACGCTTTTCCGCAAGGGTCACACGGCACGCGCGCACATTCCACAGATGTTTCGACCAAGGCTCTAACCGGAAACATCTCGACACCGGAGTCGCGTAAGTGACGAACAAAATCGCACCGTTGATCGAAGCGCGCGGTATTCATTTCGCGTACAGTGCGAACGCGCCAAAGGTGGTCGTGGGCGCGTCTCTCGCAGTGCCACGCGGGACGCTCGGCGCGCTGATCGGGGCGAACGGTTCGGGCAAGTCAACGCTCGTGC
This sequence comes from Pyrinomonadaceae bacterium, assembly GCA_013816505.1. Taxonomy (GTDB): domain Bacteria; phylum Acidobacteriota; class Blastocatellia; order Pyrinomonadales; family Pyrinomonadaceae; genus JACDEG01. The sequence goes on from JACDEG010000464.1 coordinate 2,968, forward strand.
GGCTACTCGGCGGCCTGCTCCAACCTTCGCGCGGCGAGGTGCTGTTCGATGGCGCTCCGCTCACATCCATCGAGCCGCGCTCACGCGCGAAGCGCATCGCTTACGTGCCGCAGACCGTTTCGACCGTCTTCCCGTTCACCGCGCTCGAAGTCGTGTTGACGGGGCGCAGCCCATACGTCTCGCGCTTTCAATTTGAGAATGAACACGACCGCCGAATCGCCGAAGGTGCGCTCGCGGCGATTGACGCGCTGCACCTCGCGCCACGCCCTGTGACGGAACTTTCCGGCGGCGAGCGGCAGATGGTCGCATTGGCACGCGCGCTCGCGCAGGAGCCGGAATGTCTGTTGCTCGACGAGCCGGCGTCGGCGCTCGACCTGAAACACCGCGCCGCGTTGGTGCGCCACCTCCGCCGCTTGCGCAACGAACGGGGGATAACCGCCCTCATCATCACGCACGACCTGCAACTGCTCGACCCGGTTTTCGACCACGTCTTCGCAATGCGCTGCGGCGCAATCGTCGCCGAAGGCGCGCCCGCCGAAGTGTTACGCGACGAAGTGCTCGCTGAAGTATACGGCGACGCACACATCCGCGCGCGGCAGGCCTTCGGCCACACGTTCGTGTGGTCAGAGGTTTAGGAAATTTCGATTTTCGATTTGCGATTGGAAGATGTAGCGTAGGTGTTACAAACTTCCAGGCAAAAACTCATTTGAACCATCAATCGCCAATCGAAGTTGTGAACCATCAATCGCCAATGCCAAGACTGCGTTTGGGGCGGGCGCTCGCGGCGCTATCGGGCGTGCTGATAATCGTCACGCTCGCGGCGCTGTGGGTCGGATATAAGCCGCTCGACCTTGCGGCGCTTAGGACGGACGAGACGGCGCGGATGGTCTTCTTTCGACTGCGTCTGCCGCGCGTCGTGATGGCGGGTATGATCGGCGCGTCGTTGGCGATGGTCGGCGCGGCGTTGCAGGCGCTGTTTCGTAATCCGCTGGCCGAACCGCTGACGCTCGGCGTGTCGGGCGGCGCGGCGCTCGGCGCGAGCGTGGCGATTGCGCTCGGCTTAGGCGCGAAGGTCGCCGGGCTGCCGATGGTCTTCATTCTGGCGTTCGTCGGCGCGGGCGTCGCGGTGTTGATCGTCTATCATTTGGCGCGCACCGCCTCCGGCGCGGTCGTGTTGCCGGGCGCATTGCTGCTCGCCGGCGTGGTGCTGAACCTGATCTCGGCGGCGGGCGTGGTCGTGATTCAATACTTCACCGACTACACGCGCGCGCTGCAAATTCTGCGGTGGATGATCGGCAGCCTCGACGTGGTCGGCTTCGATCTTGTGTGGCGGATGCTGATCTTCCTTGTGCCCGGCTGGATGATACTTTTGTGGATGGCGCGCGACCTGCATCTGCTGGCGGTGGACGAAGAGACGGCGGCGAGTCTGGGCGTCAACGTCCAGCGCAGCGAGCGGATGGTTTATGCGGCGGCGTCGCTGATTGTCGGCGTGACGGTCGCGGTCGGCGGCACCATCGGCTTCGTCGGTTTGATCGTGCCGCACGCGGTGCGCCTCTTGTTCGGCGAAGACGTGCGGATCGTCGTGCCATGCTCATTCGTCCTGGGCGCGGCGTTCCTGATGGTCGCCGACGCTATCGCACGCACCGTGCTCGGCGCGGGCGAGTTGCCAGTCGGCGCGATCACGGCGCTGGCCGGCGGGCCTGTCTTTCTGTGGCTGCTCAGGAGGCAGCAAAGATATAGCGCGATGTGAAAAGCCGCAGCGCCCGTGATTAATCAAGAGTGAAGCAACTCGTCCGACAGTAAGATTACATAAGGAGTGTTTGAAATGAGCATTGCGACGAAACACGGCGACACGGGTCAGACGGGATTGATCGGCGGCGAGCGCGTCTCAAAGGCGAACTTGCGCGTTGAGTCTTACGGTACAATTGACGAGTTAACTTCGGTAATGGGCTTCGCGCGCTCGGTCTGCGATGACGCCGAGGTGCGTGATATTACCAAGCACATCCAGCGAGAGTTGTTCGCCGTCAGCGGTTCAATCGCTAACCCTCAGAGCAGCCAAAAGGAGCCGCTCTACGTCACGCCGGAGATGGTCGAATCGTTGACGGCGCACGTCCACCGCATCGAGAGCACGGAAGGGATTCTGTCCGACTGGTCGCTGCCCGGCGACCACACGGCGG
>JACDEG010000058.1 GCA_013816505.1 Pyrinomonadaceae bacterium
TGTTCCATCCGCCGCGAAGTTGAGCGCCGCGCCGACGCCGAGCACGGGGAAGTCGAACGCGCCGCGCCGTCGCAACTTCTTATAGATCGCGCGCCAATTGTTGACGGGTGGCAGGTGAATCTCGGTTAGTAACTCGTCCGGCCTCTTATGCAGGTAATCGATGCCATCGTCATTGTAGAGACCCTCCGCCGTCACCATTCGATCACCGACCGTCGAGACGAGCCGCACACGCGCGCCCATCGCCACCATCAGCGGCACAAGGTCAGACGACTGCACCGCCCAGCACTTTGAACTCCCCGGTGCGACCCAGCACACGTCGCCGTCCTTCTTCAGACAGAAGTTGATGCCCTTGCGCCATTCATAGTTTTGGTCGTAATAGTTGCAGCGCGTATCCAGCAGCAGGTTCCCGCCAATCGTCCCCATGTTCCGCAAGATCGGCGTCGAGATCAGTTTCGCCGCCCGCGCCACCGCCGGGTAATCGCGATTGATGACCGGATGCTCGCAGATGTCTGTGAGCGTCACGCCCGCGCCGATTCTCAAACCCGCCTGACCGTCGCCCGCAATCTGATGAAGCTCTTTCAAACGCCCGACTGAGATCACCGTTTGCGGCGTCTGCTGCCGCCGCTTCATATTCGGATACAGGTCGGTGCCACCCGCGACGAACTGTCCCGCCGGCCCCGCGTCCCCCATCATCTTCGCTGCATCCGGGATCGTCTGAGGGACAAGGTACGAAAATTTCGGAAGTCGCATCATAACGCTCTAATCATCCTCAAGCTTTCACCTCACGAATGCACCGCGACGCGCGGCATCTCGCGCCCGCCTTACCGCCGTCAAGTTGCGTCAGGCCATCTTTCTTTCTTTAATCTTCAGCTCGGGGTGACGCGCGAGGAAGCCGCCGCGCTTCATTTTGTAGCGTCCGGGTTTGAGCGTGGCGTCTTCATCAATGCCGGCCTCCAAGTCGCGCCGGTAATCCTCTTCTGAGATTTCGATGGTCACGTTCTCGCCATCGTCTTCAACCACCGAGAAGACAAGCGGTCTATCTGTTTTTTGTTCGCTCATAAATTTGTTGCTCCACTTGGTCGGCCTTCCGCGCTGAAATGATGCGGATCATGTCGCCCAACCGCTCGGCATAAATCACGTACAGTAGCCGCCGACTCGACAAGCCGATGATGAAGAACCGGCTTTCCGTCTCTGAATGTTCTGCATCGTAATCTTCCAGCCCGTTTGGGTCGTAAAAGACTTCCGTAGCTTCTCCGAAGCTGACGCCATGCTTCGCTAAGTTGGTCTGCGCTTTGGCATCATCTCATTCAAATCTCAACGGCGATCCTTACCTTTATCTTTGCCAACGTCTACGAGTGAATCGCCACGCGCGGCATCTCGCGGCCGTCGCCGCCCTCGGCGGGCGTCTGCACTTTCATCGGTGTCGGCCACTCGACGGCAGGCACATCCTTCGGGCCGAAGCGACCTTCTTTCCCCTTCGCCTTGTCGCGCAGCGCCATTAAGACTTTCTCCGGTGTGATCGGCACTTCGTCGACGCGCACCCCGACGGCATCGTACACAGCATTGGCGATGGCCGGCATCACCGGCAGCAGTGGCCCCTGCCCGACCTCCTTCGCACCAAAGGGGCCGTTCGGGTCGGCGTCTTCGATCAAGTACGTCTTCACATCGCACATCTCCATCGTCGTCGGACTCTTGTACTCAAGCAGTGAAGGGAACTTGTGGACGACGTTTCTGTTGGCGCGGTAGATCATCTCTTCCATCAGGGCTTCGCCGAGTCCCATATAGACGCCGCCCTCGACCTGCCCCATCACGAGCATCGGGTTGATGGATTGTCCGATGTCGTGGCCGATCCAGATGCGCTCGACAGTGACGATGCCGGTTTCCGGATCAACGTCAGCTTCGGCGATGGCCGCCGAGTAGCTGTACGCCGGCGAGGGGCCGACACCCGCGCCTTTGAACTTGCCGGGCGACGCGGGCGGCGTGTACGAGCCGACCGTGCCGATGGTGCCGAACTTCGTCTCCGCGAGCACGACCGCTTCGGCGAACGTCACACCCATCTCCGGGTTCTCTACATCGAACACGCGACGATCCGCGAACGAGAGATTCTCAATTGGGGCTTTTAACTTCTCCGCGACGGCGATTGATAGTAATTCGCGCGCCCGTTCGGCAGCTTGCAGCGCGGCGTTGCCGGTCATCAGCGTGACGCGGCTTGAGTAGCTCCCCAAGTCAACCGGCGTCAGATCGGTGTCGGCGGTGACGACGCGGATGTCGAACGGGTCGATGCCGAGCACCTCGGCGACAACGTAGGCCAGCACCGAATCCGACCCTTGCCCGATGTCAATCGAGCCGCACTGCACGCGCACGCCGCCCTGCCGGTCGAGGCCGAGCTGCACGCCGGAATGCGGCATGTTGTTCCAGTAAATCGGCAGCCCCGCGCCGCAGATGTAACTGCTACATGCGATCCCGACGCCTTTGCCGAAGGGAAGCTTTCGATACTTCTGCTTCCAGTCGGAGCCTTCGACGATCTTCTCGATGCACTTGCCTAAGCCCATGCTGCCGACGCGCAGGTAATTCGCGGTCAGAGAGTTCGGCGGGACGAGATGCTTCAGGCGCATCTCCGCCGGATCGAGGTTGAGTTGGTCGGCGATTTTGTCGAGTTGGATTTCAAGGGCGAAGCGCGGCTGCGGCGTGCCGTGCCCGCGCTTCGGACCACACGGCGGCTTGTTAGTGAAGGCGCGCAAACCACGAAAGCGATAGCGCGGCACGTCATAGGTCACGGTTTGCAGCGCGCCGGTGTAGAACGTGCTGGCGACTCCGTAGCTGCCGTACGCGCCGCCGTCGAGTAAGGATTGAAAGTCGAGCGCCGTAATCGCGCCGTCTTTTTTGACGCCGATGCGGCTCTTCATCAGAACAGGGTGGCGTCCGCGATGGCAGTAGAAAACTTCTTCGCGCGTCAACGTAATTTTCACCGGACGCCCGGTCAGCATCGCCAGTTTGCAGACCGCGACCTCGTGATTGAACGGGTCGCTTTTGCCACCGAAGCCGCCGCCGTTCGGCGTCGCGATGACGCGGATGTGCGCGGGGCGCATCTCTAAAACTTTGGCGAGCGCGCGGTGGACGTAGTGCGGCGTCTGTGTCGAACTCCATAACGTCAGTTTGTTGTCCGGGTCATAGTGCGCGACCGCTGCGTGCTGCTCCATCGGCAGGTGCGTGTTGCCTTCATAGAAGAAGACATCTTCGCGGATTAAGTCCGCTTCCGCAAAACCTTTGTCGAGGTCGCCGAATTCCAAATGCACTTTCTTATGCACATTGCCGCCGTCGCCGTACTCGTGGATGCGCGGCTCGTCGATCATCACCGCCTCTTCGATGGAGGTGATCGTGTTCAACTTCTCGTACTCGACCTCAATTAGATTCATCGCGTCGAATGCGGTGTCTTCATCAACCGCCGCGACCGCCGCGACCGGGTCGCCGATGAAACGCACGCGGTCCAGGCAGAGCGTGTGCTCGTCCTGGCTGACCGGCAGGATGCCATACGGGATCGGCAAGTCTTTGCCCGTGATGACGGCAAGCACGCCGGGCAACGCGCGGGCTTTCGATGTGTCGATGCTTTTGATAATCGCGTGCGGTTCGTGTGAACGCAGCAGCTTCGCGAACAACATGCGGGGCAGCACGATGTCATCGGCGAATTTCGTCTGACCGGCGCACTTCGCTCGCGCGTCAACCTTGCGGAACGGCTTGCCGACAACTTTCAACTCTTTGCCGTTAGTGCCACCATTGCCGTGCCCGTTATTACTTGTACCCATATACACTCTCTTTCGGCAGCGTCATTTCTTCGCCGCGCATTTTGGCTGCCGCCAGTTCAACCGCTTCATATATTTTGATGTATCCGGTGCAGCGGCATAAATTTCCCGACAGTGCTTCCCTGATCTCGTCGCGCGACGGGTTTGCATTGTGCGCGAGCAGTTCCTTCGCGACGAGCAGAAAGCCGGGTGTGCAGTAGCCGCATTGCGCTGCGCCTGTGTCGGCGAAAGTCTCCTGCAACGGGTGCGGGCCGTCGGCAGTTGCCATGCCTTCGATGGTTTCGACCGCGCGGTCTTCGGCGTCGAGGCCAAGCATCAGGCAAGAGAGGATCGAGCGCCCGTCAACCAGCACCGCGCACGTCCCGCACTCGCCGAGTTCGCAGCCGTGCTTCGTGCCCATCAATCCCATGTCTTCGCGCAAAACTTCGAGCAACGTCTTGTGCGGCGCGAACGCGACCTCGACCGGTTCTCCGTTCAGCGTGAAAACAATGTGGGCCTTCTGTTTCGTTATTTGATTCATCGTGTGTGAGGTCGCCTTGAGAAGCGTCTAAGCAAATGTCGAAGACATTCATTGTGATGGGGGTTCAATGTTTATTTGTGCTTTGTTTAGCTTACCTGTGGGGTAAGGCAAGAATGAATGTGTCCGGTCATGTATCTCTTGCATGCGGAACGAAAAATAGCTGCCACATTTAATCACGGGCGGCAGTGAGTTTGAACGTTGCGTCCTGAAGAGGATACACGAGCCAAATTGTTCAGGGAAGTATGGTGCGGAAGGCGAGAAGGTGTGTGACAGCGCGAGTCGCGCGGGATGTGAATGTCCACTACGTTTCGTGAAGAGACAAAAGACTTCTCACGCTTCGACCGTCGCTCGCGTCTTCTGCCGTGCGGGCTGAATCACGATGTTGTCAATCAGTCGTGTGCGGCCGATGCGGACGGCGATGGCGATTAACGTCGGGCGGTCATCGGGCAGCTTGTCGAGCCGCTCCATCGTCTCGGCGTCGGCGATACTAACGTATTCGAGTTGCGCGCGTGGCTCGACCTCAACCTGTGTGCGGACGACCTCAGCCAGCCGCCGCGCGGAACGCTCGCCATCGTCGTGCGCCTCCCGCGCATACATCAGCGCGCGATAAAGCACCGACGCGGCGCGGCGCTCCCGCCCGTCGAGGTACGCGTTGCGCGACGAGAGGGCGAGGCCGGATTCTTCGCGCACTGTCGGCAGCACGACGATCTCGGTGTCTAACGCGAGGTCGCGCACCAGTCGCTTGACGACCATCGTCTGCTGCGCGTCCTTCTGCCCGAAGAACGCGAAGTCGGGCCGCACTGTGTTGAAGAGGATCGTCAGCACGGTCGCGACGCCGCGGAAGTGGCCGGGGCGCGCGACACCTTCCAACTGGTTGGACAGCCCCTCGACAGTGACGTATGTCGAAAAGCCCTTCGGATAAATCTCCTCGACCGACGGCGCGAAGATGTACTCGACGTTGTAATCGGACAACTTCGTGGTGTCCTGCGTCAGGTCGCGCGGGTAGCGTTCGAAATCTTCGCCGGGGCCAAACTGCGCCGGGTTGACGAAGACCGAGACGACGACCACGTCGCACATCCGGCGCGCTTCGCGCACGAGGCTGAGATGTCCTTCGTGGAGCGCGCCCATCGTCGGCACTAGCCCGATGGTCTGGTCCTGCTCGCGCCGCAGTTTGCGCGCCACGGAACTCATGCGTTGGCGACGATTGATGATCTCCATAAAAGAGTTGAGGTGAAGTCGCAGGGAGTTTACGTTCGCCCTGATTCGGGTTCGGCTTCGGTCGCCGCGTCAACGTCGCCGATTGCGGCGGCTTCGAGTTCGGCGGCCGTCTCCGCGGGCAGAGGGTAGGATTCGGCCTCGGTCGGGTACGCGCCGGAGCGCACGTCTTCGGCGTAGCGGTTGATGGCGTCGGTCATCAATTCGCGCAGGTCCATGTACTGTCGCACGAAGCGCGGGCGCGTGCGGCTGAACGACAAACCGAGGAGGTCGTGGATGACCAGCACCTGCGCGTCGCATCCATCGCCGGCGCCGATGCCGATGGTCGGTATTTTGACGCTCTCGGTGACGAGTTTCGCAATCTCGCGCGGCACCACTTCGAGAACCAGCGCGAAGGCACCGGCCTCTTCCAGCGCGCGGGCGTCGTTGAGCAGCGCGCGCACTGCGTCGACGGTCTTGCCCTGGAGACGGTAGCCGCCGAGCCGGTGCAGCGATTGCGGCGTCAACCCGATGTGGCCCATCACCGGAATCTCTTCCTCGACCAGTCGCTTAACAATCGGCGCGCGCGCTTTCCCGCCCTCGAGTTTGACGGCCTCGGCCCCGCCCTCTTTGATGAGGCGCAGCGCGGCGCGCACCGCGTCATCCGCGCCGGTGTGGTAAGAGCCGTAAGGCATGTCGGCCACAAGTAACGCACGCTCGACCCCACGGCGCACCGCGCGTGTATGCATCACCATCTCGTCAAGCGTCACCGGCACGGTGCTGTCGTAGCCGAGCACGACGTTACCGAGCGAGTCGCCGACCAAAATTAAATCCGTCCCCGCCTCGTCGACGACGCGCGCCGTCGGATAGTCGTAAGCGGTCAGGCAGACGAGGCGCTCGCCGCGCGCTTTACTTTCACGCAACGACGGCACCGTCACTTTTTCAGGGCGCTGCTGTTTAAGATAGGCCATTGAAGATCACTCGCAAGTTTCTTGATTTCCAGATCAGACAGTCCAGCGTGTGTGATATAGAGATTTAAGTGTGTTTGCCGGATGGGTCAGGGCGTTCACGGGATTGTCGGCGATTGCGACAATGCAGCACTTCACGCTCGTGCACCAGCCGTCAGGGATTGCAGAAGCCTGAGTTCGACCGACAGACGAATCGACGGCCAAGCCGATGACGAACGTCAACACCGCCACAACGAGCCGAAGCTTGGAAATAAGCATGTTGAGATTTTACTCTCGGTACGGTGATTCTCACAAAGTCGCGGGGCGAGATTATAGGCGAGCGCGCCGCAGGGCGGCAAGGTTGAAGAAAGCAAACCATCGGCGTGCCCCTCTCGCTCGGAAGACCTCTGCCACCGCGTGCGTTGCCGGCGGCTGATGGCCGGTCACGATTCATTCATCTCCGCTCTCATCTCTTCACACGTCGCGTTGCCGCCGGGGCGCCAGCGTGTGACCGCCGATGTGTCGGCCAGTTCGCTCAGCAACTCGCGGTAGCCGCGGCGCAGTGTAGGATGGATGTCGTGCGGCGCAAGCTCGGCGAGCGGCGTCAGCACAAACCGGCGGAGGTGCAGGCGCGGGTGCGGCAGCGTCAGAAACTCGGTCGTCCGCGTTTCGTCGCCGTAGATTAATAAATCGAGATCGATAGTACGTGCCGCGTTCAGCGGGTCGCGTCGCCGCCCGAGCGCGTACTCGATGCGCAGCAGGTGTGCCAGCAACTGCTCCGGCGTGAGCCGTGCGGCGTCAACCTCCGCCACCATGTTGAGAAACAGCGGTTGCCCGACATCCATCCCGACCGGTGCTGTCTCGTAGACGGCTGACAGTCGCGCAACACGCATGTGCGCGTTCATCATTCCGCGCACCGCCAGCAGCAGGTTGCCCGCGCGGTCGCCGAGGTTCGAGCCGATGCCGATGTAAGCGCGCGTGTTCAGAGTGGGATCGATGAGCATCACTTTCAGGAATCAGGAATCGACTTTCAGAGTGAATGCCGAGCGTTTCTGATTGTACAATACCGATTGTGAACCATAAGACTGACAGCAAGTCGCAAGCGTCCCTGGCAAGCGCATGGCGGCACGGCATCATCATCATCAACATCAATCAGCACAGATTTCCGCGTCCGCCAAATTAAGAGGCGCGCGTCGATTCCTCATCACTGTTTTTGATTCCAGACTTCAGACTCTAGACTCTAGACTCCATTTATCATGTCTCAACTCATCGCTCTGATCTGGTTGAAGTGGACACTATTTCGCAACGCGATGCGGTCGCGCAAGGCTGTGGTCGGCCGCGTCGCCGCCACGCTCGGCACGCTGGCGTCGCTGGCACTGGCGCTGATGATTGCGACGGCGCTCGGATTCGCGACCTACTTTATGACCTCGCCGCAGAGCATCCTGGACGCGCCCGCCGCCGGCGTTTCGGAGTTGACCGGGTTCTTATTTCTGCTGACGGTGTTCGCGTTCCTCTTTCTGATGTGGGCCGTCGTCCCGCTCGGAATCGGTGGCGGCGGCGGCGAGTTCGACCCGGGTCGTCTGTTGCTCTATCCGATCTCGCTGCGCAAACTGTTCGTAGTGGATGTGGCGAGCGAATTGACAAGCCTCGCGTCGATCTTCGCTGTGCCGATTGTCTGTGCTGTCGCCATCGGCGCTGGTGTGGCGAACAGGGGCGTGGGGCGCGGCTTAATCGCCGGCGGCGGCGCGTTGGTGTTCGGCATCGTGTTCGCCAAACTGGTTTCGATGTCGGTCGGCACGTTGATGCGCCGGCGGCGGACGCGCGGCGAGACGGTACTGGCGCTGCTTGGTGCGGGGGCGGGACTGGCGGGCGCGTTCCTCGGCCAACTCGTGCCGTTATTCGGGCGCTACGGTGAGTCTCTGCGCGTGATGCGTTGGACGCCGCCGGGGGCTATCGCCGTCGCGCTGACTGACGGGCTGCGCGCGGGCGGTGACGGCGCGTATCTGTCGGCGCTCGCGACGCTCGCGGCCTACACCGCGCTGTTCGTGCTGCTCGCGTATCGAGTCGCGCGCCGCGCGGCGATGGGTGCGGGCGGAGCGCGACACGGTGCGGCGCATCCAGACACGAAACGCAACACCGAGGCAAAGGTAGGCTGGGAGTTGCCACCCCTGTCACCGGAATTGACGGCGGTCGTCGAGAAGGAGTTGCGCTACGCGGCGCGCAACGCACAGTTGCGGATGGTGGCGCTGATGCCGCTGATTCTGATCGGCGTGCGGGCGATGCAACGCGGCGGCGATTCGCTGTCGCTCGGTGTCAATCGCTTCACCGAAGCTTTCACGCAGTACGGCGACGGTCTGGTCGCCGCGGGCGGAGTGCTCTACGTCTTTATGATCCTCACCTCGGTGTCGTGCAACTTGTTCGCTTTCGACGACGGGGGAATGCGTGCGCTGATCCTGTCGCCGGTCAAGCGACGGACGATTCTGGTCGGGAAGAACATCGCCGTCACCTGCCTCGCGGTCTTTTTCTCGGCGCTGCTGCTCGCCATCAACCAGATTGTCTTCCGCGACTTGTCGCCGGGTGGGGCGCTGTTCGCCGCGCTCTGCTTCGTGCCGTTCGCCGCGCTGTTCGCCGTCGTCGGCAACTGGCTCTCAATCTATTTCCCGAAGCGTCTACAGTTCGGCAAGCGGCTCAACGCGACGGGCGTCACCGGGCTGCTGGTCCTTCCCATCGTGATGGTCGCCGCAGTGCTGCCGCTGGCGGCAATCGCGGCGGGCTACATTGCGCAGAGCTTGGCCGTAAAATATGCTACACTCTCGCTGTCCGCGGCGGTAGCCATCGCGCTCTACGGTCTGATTATCAACGGCCAGGGACGCGCCCTGACGCGACGCGAGGCTGACGTGCTCGAGGCCGTCAGCGGGAGAGCTGAAAATTAAGGAATGGGGAATGAGGGATGAGGGACGAAACAACTTAACGATGTTTCTCTTCATCCCTCTTTCCTTATCCACTACTGATTGAAACCAGAATAACTTTATCCGAATTTAACCGCCCGCGCCCTCGGCGTTGAATTAGTATTCCGGTTTCAATCTTAACCATCACGCGGTTATTCCAGTGATGCCGCACGTTCTGAAACGCGCGCGCATCCGGGCGGGTTTAAAGCAGGCCCCGTCCAGACACAAATGGCTCGCAGAAAATATCGCAACCAGCGTCACGAACCCTCCACCGAACGCTCTTACCAGGAGTACGTGTTCGCCGCCCCCGCACCGCAAACCTCGCGCGACGAATTGATGCGCCTGGTGCGCGGCGGCGAAGACACCTTCCTCGAACTGAAAGTCAAACTCTCGAACCCGGAGAAGATCGCGCAGGGCATCGTCGCGCTCGCCAACACGGGCGGCGGACAGATCGTCTTTGGCGTCAACGACAACATGCGCGTCGAAGGCGTGGACGACGCCGAGGAGGTGCGCGACGAACTGGTGCGCATCTGCCGCGAAGGGGTCGTGCCCGCGATTTTCCCATACATCGACCTGGTGTCTTTTGACAGCGGGCGCCGCATCGTCGCGCTCGATGTGGAAGGCAAGCGCCGCCCGTACCGGACGCGCGACGGACGCTTCTACGTCCGCATCGGCGCCGAAAAGCGCGAGGCGTCGCGCGAAGAACTGTCAGCGCTGATGGACGACGCGCGCCCCGTGCGCTACGAAAACATCCCCGCCGTCGGCGCGACTCTGGCGGACATCGACGAGGCGCACCTGTGGAGTTTCGTGCGCGAGTTTGAGGGCGACGCTTACGACTACACGGCGGCGGGCGGGTATCCGACCGGCGAGGTGTTGGAGCGCGATTTGTTGCTGGCGACGGGCGGGGCTGGCGGTTTAGAGCCGGTGCCGACTATCGCCGGCCTGCTGCTGTTCGGGCAACGGGAGCGCGTCGCCGAACTGCTGCCGCGCGCCTCCGTCACGGCGACCCGGTTCGCTGGTGTCACCGTGCAGTCGCCGAAAATCGAGACCGTGCAACTGACCGGCAACCTTCACATGCTGTTCGAGTCGACGTTGCGCTTCGTCACGCGCTACTGCGATTTGTGGGATGCGCGCCCGCGCTCGTTTTCCGGCGGGGGGCGCGACGGCAACGGCAGAGAGGACACGGGACTGATTGCGGCGCGCGCTAACTATCATCGTGGCGCGGTGTGCGAGGCGGTCGCCAACGCGCTGATTCACCGCGACCTCGCGCTGCGCGACCAGACGACGCGACTCTTTATCTTTGACCATTCGATGGAGATTTTGAACCCGCGCCGGACGAGCGGATTCGCACCGCCAGTGCTGCGCTCGATTCGCTACGGTGTGCCGCACCGCATCAACCCGCAGGTGGCGGCACTCTTCACCAGCCCGGCCTACGGCCTCGATCTGCCGCACGGAGGGCTGCCGATGCTGATGCGCGAAGCGAGACTCTTCGCCGGTCGCCGCCCCGAAGTTCACGCCGTCAACGACGAGTTCCGCGTCCGGTTGCATGGAGCCTGAGGAGGAAGTAATGAGGAAGTGGGTAGGATGCTGTCGAATATGATAGCCAATCCCGGAAAGTTCAAGCCGCTGTAGTTCACGAACTGCCTTCTGCTTGCTGCCTTCCGCCTTCCCACCATCACCCCTTCGGCGCGTTGTAGAACTGGCGGTTCTGGACGATGAACTCCTTGTCGTCGTACTGGCCGTCGCCATTGACATCGACCCTGACGAGAATCTTGTGCTGCTTTCCGTCGCGTCGCTCGACGGGCCGGTAACCGATGCTGTACTGGTTGCGCATCAGTGCGTTGATGGATTGCAGCACGCTCGGTATCTCGCCCTCGAATGTGACGGGGAAGTATCTGCCGCCGGTCTCTTTGGCGAAAGTGCCGAGCGTGTTCTTCGCCTGCAACAGCGTCATCCGCCCCGGCTGGGTCGCGCCGAGCAACCCATCCGTCGCGGGCAGTTGGTCGCCGTACCTTTTCATGAAGAGTTCTCCGGTGCCGACGATGTAGATCGGCACGCCCGCGTTCTGCGCGATCTTGCGTGCCTGGTCGTAATTGATTTTGCTGAACGTGTCGATGCCGGAGCTAATTAGAAAGACCGCTTTGCGTCGGCCCTGCAAGGAGGCCATCCCGGCGTATTCCGAGCTGCGCTGCTCGTTGTCTTCCAACACCACCGAGTCGGCCTTGCCGCCGACGAGCACCAGTTTCAGCGCGTCGAAAAGGTTGGCCTCGCTTGAAGCGGGACGGTTTCTAAACAGCAGATTGATGACTTGGTTGATGCGCGCCGGGTCGTTGGTGAAATCGGTGAGCGGCGTCGGACGCATGTCGTAGGCGACGACTGACACGAAATCATCCGGCGGCTTGATGAACTGTTGGAGGTAGGCCGCCATTGGGCGGAGGACTTCGTAGCGGCCCGGCTCGAAGCCGTTGGCACTGCCGAGTAAGCTCGACAATCGACTGTATTCGAGAATCATCGTCACCGTAATCGGAGCGTCGGGCGTCGAGAAGTTGGTAATCTCCTGCTGCACGCCGTCCTCGAAGACCGCGAAGTTCTCTTTCTTCAGCCCAGTGGCGATCTGGCCGCTCTTCTTGTGATAGACGACCGTCTCGACATTGACGAGGGCCGTCGTCACCCTGACCGCATCGGCCTCTTCTTTCACGATGTCGGCGGGCGGCGGCGCTTCCTTCGGATCGGTGCCCTTCTGCTCGCCGTCGGCGGGGCGCGGATTCCGCTTCTGCGGGCTGGTCGGTGGCTGTCGCCTTGACTGCGCGGAGACAGACGGGGTGCCGGCCATATCGCCGTACGGAACGCCAATCGCCTGAAATCCGCACCACAGCGCGAGCAGCGACAGCACGGGCCAAGAGACGCGACGAACGAGCTTAGACTTCATGGGAACAACCTCTTAGATGATTATCGGGGTGGGGGTCTGGTTAAGTATCAGTAACACTGTGTCCGAACTATACGACCTGGCATCGCGCACGGTCAAGAAAGTCAGTGTCTGTGTATTGTCGGCAGCAAACATCCGACGAATTTCATTCCGCAAGAATATGTCAGCCCTGAAAAAAGTCAGATGCCGGAAACGAACGCGGAGTTTTCCGCTCGCCCCCGGCATCACATATCCGGCCCTCAATTTTAGTTAATTCACTTCAGCGCCACTCACCTCTAACGGTCGCCGCCGTTATTGCCGGAGACGGCTTCGGCCTCGACAACCACGTCGAATGTGCCGGAGTTATCGCCGAGGTTTCCTTCGTTGACGCCGAGAAACAGCACGCCGTCGCGCGTCGAGGTGAACTCGCGGTTCGCGCCGACTAAGATGAACTCGTCGTTATCGTCGCCGATCACGGCGATCAATGCGCCAGTCGGCTCGTTGCGCATCAGCTTGCCTTCGTCGTTGATGCGCGGCAGCCCGCCGGGCGTCGAAAAGCGCTGCTGGCCGAGCGACACGCGGCCCGTCGCATTGATGCGCAGGCGTTGACCGCGCCGCACCACGAGTCCGCTGTTCGTCCACCCGTTCGACGAGTTGTCGGCCCGCACACGCACCGGGACTTGGAAGAACGACGGCGAGCCGCCCGTTGATGACGTCGATGTCGGTGATGATGTCGAGGGGGGCGTCGAAGTGGTGCGCGAATTATTACCGGTAGTTGATGGCGCACCGCCGCCGGTTGATGTACGCGCCGGGTCGGTGGAGAGTGTCGGCGTGCGACTCGGCTCGCGGTACGTCGCGTTGTCGTCGGTGCCAGCGGTCGATGCGGGCGATGATGTGGACGCGCCACCAGCGCCGGCGGCGGCGGCGGCGGCGTCGAACTCGATAGTGTCAACGTCTTCGATATAGATCGTCACTTGACTACGGCGACCCCGCGCGCCGCCGCCGATCAGCACCGTGAACTGCTGATCGCGAAAGCCGACGATCTGGCCACGAATCACCGAGCCATCCTTCAAGCGAATCGTGTCGGCGATGGCCGCGACCACACCGACGCCGCAGACCAGCGTCACCATCAACAGGCAACGAATCAATAAACGGTTTCTCATAATTTCCTCCAGTGGAACTGTCGGGGCCGTGATCCGGAAACGGCGTACATCAGGACGTGTATCAGAGAGACATTCGCTTTGGCAAGCTGTCAAAAAGAGGGGCAGTGGGTCAGTTTGAGAATTAGGGCCGCATCAATACTGGCTTAGAATTTCAAACTGACCCACTACTAAAAGAGGGGCGCCGCCATCGTCGAACTAGATGAGGCCGCGCACCGCCGGCGTTGCCCACCGCGCGAAACAACACGACGCCGCCTCACATCCAACCACGCGATGCTGTCGAAGAAATATGCCGCCACTTACCGCCGCTCCTCGATAATCATTTCCGAAAGCGGCTTACCGGTGAACTCCACCGGCTCCCATTCGTCATCTTCCACTGCATCAGCTTGGGGCGGAGCAATCGGCGCGATGATGCCTTTAGCAGCGAGGTGCCGCGCAAATTCTTCTTCGGATATTGGCGATTCGCTGCCTTCGGCAAGCAGATCATCAATTGCGTCTCGTAATGTGCAAAGCTCGTCCGGTTTGAGTGTCCGTGCTTCCTCGATCACGCGCTCTAAAGTTGCCATATCACCTATCTTCCTTTCAATACCACAACAATCTTTGCGCGCATTAAGCAGGTAGGAAAATGTTATCCGGCATTATCGAAATCAATTTCTCCGTATATCAATGGCACAAATGATTTCTTTATGCCGAAATACTTTTCCCGATGTGCTTATAAGCTTAGGGATTACGCAGTTGACGAAATTTGCTATAAAAACAGCCTATGAATCCACCCAAACGCCAAGTTCAGGAAAGCAGTGTTCTTAAATTCGAACTAAATATAGCTTTCCAAATTTCCACAAGCTCGCGGTTGTCCTCATCGAAAACCTTTAACTCCGCCGCCATCGAATAGATTATGGCGACAACGGCGTTGAAGACATCGCGGTTGTCGCAGTTGTCGAGAACGAAGCGCTCGTAGAACGGGTGGTTGGCGTTCCAGTCAACGAAGGTCATGCCTATGGAGTGATTGTTTGCATCATTGAACTCTGCGTTCGCATCGCTTCGGACGTTTGATGTTAGCTTCTCCGGCGAAGTTCGGGCGGAAGCGTCGTGTGTGTCCGAGACTATCCTCTCAACCCGGCGTATGACTATACTCTTCGGACATTACTCCCTACATAGTTCCTTGATCGACTCCCGAAAGGAAAGAAACCGATGCGAAGTATTATCCTTCTCACAGCAATTGCCGTCCTCTTCAGCACAGTCGTCATCGCCGAAGGACTGGCCGACGACAATCGCTTTGAAACAATCGCCAAAGCGTACATCGAAGAGCTGCTGCGATTGAACCCGGAGACGGCGACCGTGCTCGGCGACCACCGCTACGACGCGCGATTGACCGATTATAGCCTTGACGGCATCAAGCGCGAACGCGCCGCGACCGAGAAGTACCTCGCCGACTTGGGGAAGATCGACGCTCGGGAGTTGAGCACGCAGAACAGCGTAGATTATCGAATCCTGCGCGAGCAGTTGGAGAGCCGCTTGTACGCGATTGATACCTTGCGTGAGCGCGAGTGGAACCCGCTCGCCTACAATCCCGGCAACGCGATCTTCGCGCTTGTCGCACGCGAGTTCGCGCCGCTCGGCGAGCGTCTGATGAGCGTTAAGGGTCGGCTCGCAGGGCTGCCCGCCGTGGTCGCAGCGGCAAAGGCGAACCTGAAGAACCCGCCGCGCGTCCACACCGAAACGGCGATCATCCAGAACAAAGGCAACATCGCGCTTATCACGACTGAACTCGAACCCTTTATCGCCAGGGCTCCCGAACTACGCGCTGAACTCGCGCCCGTGCAAGCAGCGGCGAAGAGCGCGCTTGAAGACTACGGACGCTTCCTTGAGAAAGACCTGCTTCCCCGCTCGACCGGCGACTTCCGCATCGGCGACCAAAAGTTCCGCCGCAAGTTAGCTTACGCGCTTTCCTCTGACCTCTCGAAAGAGGAGATCATGCGCCGTGCGCAAGCAGACTTGCAGGCGACGCAAGGCGAGATGTATCAAACGGCGCTCCCGCTCTACCGCAAGTTCTTTCCCGCCGAAACCGATGCAGCCAAACTCACCGACCGCAAGGGAGTCATCAAAGCCGTCTTAGCGAAACTCGCCGGACAGCGCCCGACGAACGAGAGCATCGTGCCGCGTGCCAAGGACATGTTGCGCGAGACGACCGAGTTTGTGCGGGGCAAGAATCTTGTAACCGTGCCCAGCGAGCCGCTGAATATCATCGTCATGCCGGAGTTTCAGCGCGGCGTCGCCGTCGCTTACTGCGACTCGGCGGGACCCTTAGAGACGAACGGCGAGACGTTCTACGCGATCTCGCCGACGCCCGCCGACTGGAAGCCAGCGCGCGTTGAATCGTTCTTCCGCGAGTACAACGACTACATGCTGCGAGACCTGACAATTCACGAGGCGATGCCGGGCCACTACCTGCAACTCATGCACTCGAACAAGTTTCGCGCCCCGACCCTCGTGCGCGCCATCTTCGGCAGCGGCACGTTCGTCGAAGGCTGGGCGGTCTATGCCGAACAGGTCATGGCGGAGCACGGCTACGGCGGCGCGGAAGTCAAGATGCAGCAACTCAAGATGCGCCTCCGCCTCATAATCAACGCGATGCTCGATCAAAGCGTTCACACGGCGGGCATGGCCGAAGGGGAAGCGATGCGCTTGATGATTGAAGAGGGCTTTCAGGAAGAAGGCGAAGCGGCGGGCAAGTGGCGGCGCGCGTGCCTCTCGTCGTCACAACTCTCGACCTACTACGTTGGCAGCCTTGAGGTGGGTGACATCCACCGCGCGTATGAAGCGAAGCACGGCAGGCAGAGCGACATGAAGCGTATGCACGATCAGATGCTCTCGTTCGGCTCGCCCGCGCCAAAGTACGTGAAGGAATTGATGGGGTTGTAAGGGCGGCTTCGGTGTAGGAGATGTACTCGACTCGCTCAATCGCCAAGCCGTTTCATCTCCGCGAATGCGTCTCGGAATTTGTCGGCTATATCATTGAAATTATTTGGTGAAGCAGAGGGGATCGAACCCCTGACCTCCACATTGCGAACAATGGTAGCCTCTCTGATGAAAGTCAACATCGCAAAAAGAAAAGCGCCGCCACCACCGGCATCAACGGGGACCGGGCTGGCCGGCTGGATCAAAGTCAACGTCGCGGTAAATTTCTTGCAATACCAAGCGGCACGGGATGGAAGCGCATTGCATAACGTCCGTCAGAGAGTTGAATTCGGCGTGCGTCCATAAGCCTTGGTCCCCGCGCACAAGCCGCGTCACATGCGGGCGATGCTGTGCGACGAGCAGGTACTCGCTAAAACTCGGAATGGATTTGTAGAAAGTGAACTTGTCGCCTCGATCAAAGGCTTCGGTCGAAGGTGACAAGATTTCAATAATCAACGCGGGGTTGACGAGCAAGTCGAGGCCGTTCACTTGTTCGATCTCCAGCCCACCGCATAGCGCCGTCAAATCCGGGTAGCGGTACGGCGTGTATGCCGGAACTTTCACGCGCATATCTGACGGGAAAACCTGACAGCCGCGCTCTCGTATCTGCGTATCAAGCGCAGTTCCTAAATTGCGGGCAATCTGATTATGAGCGAGGCTCGCGCCGCTCATGCACCAAACGTTGCCGTTCCAGAACTCGTACTTTTCTTCGCTGGCGAGTTCGAGGGCAAAGTATTCTTCCAGCGTATAGCGGTGTTGTAGCTGTAACGACATGATGCTCATACTCCTTGTCGCAGCGCGTGATTCCGTCCCAACAATTAACGCCATTATACCAGCGCGCAATCTTCTACTGTCGCCCTTTGTACAGGACAAAAATTGCTCTTTGAAAATGCATAAAAGCCATCAGACAGTTACCCTCTTCTAGCTTTATCGCCAAACAAAACTGGAAAGGATACACACCCGATGGCTGACACGTCGCTCTTGGAGGACGCGCTGCGAGAGACTGTACCGCTCAATAAAGCGCGCGGCAACTTCCTGGCCAAGTTCCTCGTCGCCCTCCTGCAAGTCAAGACCGTGAACTTGAGCGAGATTGCCAACGTCTTTGCCGGACGCGCGCACAGCGCCTCGCACTACAAACGCATTCAACGCTTCCTCCGCTTCTTCGAGTTGCCCTATGGGGTCATCGCGCTGGCGCTCGTGAGACTGTTGCCACTCTCGGCACCCTACGTCCTGACTATGGATCGGACGAACTGGCAATTGGGGCAGACGCCCTTGAATCTGTTGGTCTTGGGGATTGCGTATCGGGGCGTCGCCGTCCCCATTCTGTGGACGGTGTTGGAAAAGAAAGGCAATTCCAACACGCAGGAGCGCAAGGCGCTGGTGAGCGAGTTTGTCGCCTTGTGCGGTGCCCACAAGGTCGCGTATCTGGCTGGTGACAGAGAGTTTATCGGCAAAGAGTGGTTCCGGTGGCTGAAGACCAACCGGATTGATTTTCGCATCCGGGTACGTGAGAACACACAGGTCACGAATGGGCGGGGACAACTGGTGCCGGCGTGGAAATTGTTTCGCTCGCAACGCACGGGGACGCCGCTGGTGATGGCCAGCGCGCGGCGGTGTTGGGGGCTGGACTTGTACTTCAGCGGCGTGCGCCTCGCGTCGGGTGAATATGTGGTCGTGGTCGCGCCACAGGCGGCGCCCTGCGCACTTGCGGATTACGCCCGCCGCTGGGAAATCGAGGTGTGCCAGTCGCAACCTATAAAAATGACTTGGTGTCCCCTCAGGAGCCTGAGACGAACGA
>JACDEG010000465.1:0-389 GCA_013816505.1 Pyrinomonadaceae bacterium
CGGCGAGCGCGCGGTTGCGCTCCAACATCGGCACCCAGTTAAAAGTAAGGCCCGAGTCGCTTTGGTCGGCGTAGTTGATCGACTTGGAGAAGGTGTAAGTCACGCCGAAGAGAGAGCTATCGGACACACGGCGCGTCACCTGAGTTTGGAGCGAGTCGTAGGTCGCGGTGTTGAACGGTCTCATCTCGTTGGTATCAGCGATGCGCCTAAACTGGGAAAAGAGGGCGCGGCCATTGTTGCCACCGCCGGGACCGGCGGCGTTGATGTTGACGTTGGCCACCTGGCGGATCGCCCGGGAGCCGACGTAGGCGGCCTGCGCGACGAAGCCTGCGCCGATGTCGTGTTGGACGGTAAAGTTGACAGACTGAATGTACCCGCGGTTGTACACC
>JACDEG010000465.1:399-5128 GCA_013816505.1 Pyrinomonadaceae bacterium
TGATGCCCTGGCTCAGGTCCGGGACGGGCACCGCAGGGATGCCCGTCCGCAGAGATCCCGCGGCCTGGAACGTGGAAGCGCCGGAGAACTGCGAGGAGATCACCGCTGGATAAGCGTCGCGCAGGTATCGGAAGGAGTTTGGATCGATGCTAATCCCGTAGCCGGTGCGCACCACGGTTTTGTCGGTCACGCGGTAGGCGAGACCAAAACGGGGAGCGATCTGCCCGGCACCGACATCCAGCCCGGTATCTTCGGGCACATCACCGAGGCCACCGATGAGCACCTGGTTGGTTTCGGGGTCGTAACGCTCACCACCCCGGTGGTCGCGCGTCGCAAACGGATAGTATTCGTATCGCATGCCGTAGTTAAGTGTCAGCTTGCGGGTGACCTGCCATTGGTCGCGAGCGTAGATGCCCCACGAAGGCATGCGGACCGCATCGGGGTTGATAAACTGTAGGGCTTTGCCCAAGCCCTGTGGAAGACCGAGCAGGAAGTCCGCCCAGCTGTTGTAGAGCGTGGGAGCGGGAGCGCCGACGAGGTTTAGTGCCGTCAGCCCTCCAGTGAAGTTGAAGCCGCCGCGCGGGCCGAAGCCCGTCTGTGGCTGGAAATGATTGATTGTGTAATAGGTGTACTCGCCGCCGAAGCGTAAAGAATGCGATCCCCTCACCCACGTGAGATTGCCGGCCGCGACGTACTGGTTGTCGCGGAACAGGAAGGGATTCGACACATTGGGATTTCCAATTGACGAAAACCCAGTGATGGCGAAGCGGGGATAGCCGCCCTGTAAGCGATCTGGGCCGTTGGTGCCGGGGATGCCCAGGGTCTCGAGCCCGTAGTTTTGGTCGATGTCGACATTCTCTGCGCCCAGCCGTTGCCGGGTAAAGCCAAAGTTAGCGTCAAGCAGAACACGCGGAGAGATGGTGTAGGTGCCGCCGACGGCCGCGCTCTGAATACGGCCCGGCGCTGTGCCGGGCTGCCCGCCCGCCAACGCGTCTCCGCCGGCATCGCCGAGTGAAGGCGGATCGAAGATCTTGCTCGGCGAAATCGAATAGCGCGCAAACATCGTGGCTTGTACGGTGGGGTTGTAGTTGACCTTGAAGTCAAAATTATCGCGGTTAAACTCATACGTCCCGCTGGCGAAGTAGTTGTTGGAGACGCCCGGCACGATTTGGTTCGGGGCGGGGATGAGTTGGATCAGCTTCAACGCGATTGGGTCGATGCGATCGGCAGGGATGCGATTGTTGAGGAAGGGTAGCCGCCCGGTCCCGTTCGCGTTGCCGGTAGCGGGATCATAGATCACCGCGCCTGTCCCGGAGAAGTCGCCCCGGCGCAACGCCTCTGTGGGAAGGGTCCGGAAGGCGGAGGCGTTCTGCCGTCGGACAGTGCGCTCCCAGTTGGCGAAGAAAAAGAGCTTGTCCCGCTTGATCGGACCGCCGAAAGTCCCACCGAACTGGTTCAGGATGTTTTTGGGAAGCTTATCGCCCAAGAAGAAGAAATTGCGGGCACGCAACGCGCTGTTGGTATGGAACAAGTGTGCGCTGCCGTGGAACTCGTTCGTGCCGGACTTGATTGAGACGTTCACCGCGGCCCCGCCCGCCATGCCCTGCTCGGCGTCGAAGCTGTTAGTGACAATGTTCACCGTTTCCACCGCTTCGGCCGGCGGCACATAGGCGACGATATGCGGCAGCCACGGGTAGCTGACCGTCGCGCCATCGAGCCGCGTGTTGTTGTTGGAATGGGACACGCCGTTAAAGTTGGTGACAAGCGAGCGTTGCGGATTACCCGCATCGGAATGCGCTTCCGCAGGTGGGCTGGCACCTGGAATCAATTTGTAGAGTTGCTGGAAGTTACGCCCGCTTCCAATCGGCAGGTTAGTTACCTGTGACTTATCAAGCTGCGTGCTCACGTCGGCGCGCTCTGTCTGCAACGGTGGAGCCTCTGAAGTCACAGTTACTGTCTCGGTAGTGCCTCCCACCTCCATCCGCACATCCTCGCGTGCGACATTGTTGATGGCAATCATCACTCCGGCTTTTACATATGATTTGAACCCGGACTGTGTGACTTTCAGATCATAGACACCCGCCTGAAGATCACGAAAGGCATACGATCCGTCAGCGTCAGCGGTGATTTCGCGCTGTTGGCCGGTATCCTTATTGGTGACTGTTACACTACCTCCAGGCAGCACTGCCCCCGATGGGTCTTCGACTCTGCCCACCAGCGACCCGTAGAGCACCTGTGCCTGAGTGAACTGTGCGACAGTTATAGTGATCAGCATGAAGGCCAGGCTCAGCATAACAAGCTGGGTGAATCTGTCGATCAATGTGGCATCGCTTCTCTTCATGATTTTTTCCTCAATAACTCATCGAAATGAAGACCAGTGGTGGTCTTCCTCGGATGAATCTGTTGCGAAGGGACCAAAGAGCCCTCAGAGTTATGGCTTGCGCCGCTCTTTAGCGCAGTTCGTAATCAAAGAAATAGAAAACTTGGCGCAACTAGGAGAAGATTTTCCCGCGTTGTGCAGATACCCGTTAAGGATTTCGAAGAAATAAAAGTCGAGTACCGCGCGAATCTTCCTGCCGCCCCTTAGCTTACGGGAGCGATTCAACTGCTGGCCAGAGTTGCCATCAAAAGTTTTAGTAAGTCTCTTCTTCTCATAGGTATCTTGCGGAAGACGCGCTAATTGTGATGACATCAGAACTTGATGAATGTCCGTCGCAGCATTAATTCTAGGCGACAACAAATGGGCGAAACGAGTGGCTTTTTACTACACTCAGGCGGTAGTAGGTGCTGCGAAATGTTTCTGTAATATTAGCGCGATTGTTCCACGTAATCGCGGGTGCGCAGTGTCATCCGCCGGAATGATGCGCGTCATCGAAGGCATCGGCGAGCGTTCTTCAACCACACGCTTGATAATGGGTCCGATGCGTTCCCACGCGCGTGTCACCTCCCCAACAATAATAATGACGCTCGGCGCGAATCCCGTAACGAGCATTGCGATTCCGACGCCAAGGTAATGGGCCATACGATCAAGCGCTTCAACGGCTTTGCTATCGCGTTGCGCGGCCAAACGCAATAGGTCGTCAAAGGTTGGCACCGGAATATCTCGATTGGCGCTGTTTTTTCTCGTCCCGTTCGTCGCTTGCGCGTAATAGTTAACGGCCGCTGTGTTGGAGGCATAAGCTTCCCAGCAACCGCGATTACCGCAACGGCACAAAGGGCCTTCCTCATTGATCAAGACGTGTCCGAACTCGCCCGCCATGCCTGTCGGGCCGCGCACAAGTTGCCCGTTCGTGACGATGCCAGTGCCAATACCTTCAGAAACGGTCAGGGAAATGAAATCGTGAAGACCTTCCGTGTGCCGTCCAAACCACATTTCCGAAAGTGCGCAGGCATTTGCAGCGTTTTCAATCTCCACCAAGAGACCGGTGGTTAGCTCCAGCGGGGTCTTTAAATCCACATCGCGCCAGCCCAAGTTCGGAGCGAACACGAGCCGTTGTGAAGCATAATCCACACGCCCCGGCAGGCTCACGCCGATCCCTTCATAGAAGACCTGTGGGTGCAATCTGATAAAGTCGCGCACACGATCGCTCAGATCAGCCACGAAAGTTTTCGAGTCCGCTGCCGTTCCTATTGACTCCTGTGCGACAAAGCGCCCGCTAAGGTCAGCCAACGCGATGGTCGTCACTGCTGGGCGCACATTGATACCAATAATCCTTGCACGCTCGTCGTTAAGGTGCAGAAACCGAGGCTTGCGCCCGCGCGGCGCATGACCCATAGCGCCCTCTGTGACCCATTGTTCCTCAATCAGTTGCTCAGTAATCAGCGAGATCGTGCTGCGCTGCAATCCCGAACACCGCGCCAGATCGGCGCGCGAAATAGGTTGGCGCGTGCGAACCAGATCGAGCACAATGCGACGATTGATGTCTCTGGCAGTCTCGCTGGTCGCTATCTGAAAACTCGTGAGATCAATCTTGCGCATAACAAGAAACTAAGGATGGCAGCAACCCTTTTGTTCGAGGGTCGAATAATATTGCTCTAAGAATGTACTGTCAAGACTTATATGAAACAAAGCGTGCGTCGCCTGCTGCTACTCGTCGTAAATGAACCACCCGTCTCTCACGCACGTCCCAGTGAACGGGATGTGTTGCAGGGGTACTGTCAAGTTAACGTGATGAAGATGCCGGAAAGACAAAAGAAGCCAAGTCTCCTTACCTTATTAACCAGATGATCACCTGCTTCAAGCTGTTGTCCGAACGCACCACGCCTCGCTCCACGCCGCAAATCTCAACTTCATCACTTCCCGGTAACCTCTGGCTGAATACAAGTGTCTTCCCGGTTTGAAGTGCGACGAGATGATCCCGAAGGCGGAGAGGAAGCGTTGTGCGTGGCCGGCCGACTTGAACCTGCGCATCACCCTCTCACGTACTCGGGTCGGTTGGTGCGAATTCTCCGCTCGATTGTTGAGTCCTTTACCCTGCCGGTGCTCGACTCCGGGTAAGACTTCGGCTTTCGCCGCGCCGTAGCTCTTCAGCTTATCGGTGATAATCACACTCGGCACGTACTGCAGCCCCTTCAGCAGCTTGCGGAAGAACTTCTTGGCTGCCCTTTTATCTCTTCGATTCTGGACGAGGATGTCCAATGCCTCACCTTCTTGATCTACTGCCCGCCAGAGGTAACGAATGCGTCCGTTGACACGGATGAACATTTCATCGAGGTGCCACTGGTCACC
>JACDEG010000059.1 GCA_013816505.1 Pyrinomonadaceae bacterium
CTATAAGCCGTCGCACGCCGCACATCACACACCCGTCATTATTCAATCTTTCAGTCCTGATAGCCTGAAAAAATTATCCAGCACGCTTAAAACGAAACTGCCGTTGGTCTTGCTCGTCGGTGAAGAAGCCCGCGCCCGTTGGCTGACTGAGGGGGGACTTGCAGAGGCGAAACAATTCGCCGTCGGCATCGCTCCAGCGAAATCTCTGTTCGACAAAAACCTGGTTATGCAAGCTCATGATCTCGGTTTAAGCGTTACTCCCTACACCTTTCGGTCAAACAACACGGGACGCTTCAAAACCGTGCGCGAAGAGATGAACTACTATTTATACAACTTGGGCGTTGACGCGCTATTCACAGACAACCCTGATTTATTTCCGCGCGAACCGATAAACGGCTGAAGGGTATGTTAACTCCGTTCCACCGAAATGATTAGCAATGGGTCGCCGCAGTGGAAGGGATTTTTTAGAATCCAACCTTGCTGATAAGCAATGTTCAGGACGCGCCTTAGTACCGCTGCTTCCCTGTTCCAGCTTGCAACTGTGCGTTGCCGCTTGTATTGCGTGAATACTTTGAACCGTCTCTCGCGATGGTATTGTCAACTCAACCAAATCTGCGCCTTCACGGCCGCTACCTCTGGGACACCTGAAGGGCCGTGACCACACTCCGTAGCTGTGTCACACGGGAAGTTTCCGTTATGTTGACAATACCCATGCGCTGTCAGGGTTGGTGAGACAACAGGTCCAGTAAGTGTCAGATTTTTCCGCGAAAACGAGCTTCCATCACCCGGTCGGCAGAAGCCACGATCACCACCCAGACGAACGCCGCAGCGTACCCCGCCGCCACGTCGCTCAGGTAGTGGACGCCGAGGTAGACTCGGGAGATCCCGATGAGTGTGACTAGCAAGGCTGCCCCGGCCCAGACGGAGGCGCGCCGCCCCATACCTTCTATGCGCGGTTATCACTGCGGCGATGACCCCGTAGAAGCAGAACGAGAGCAGCGCGTGGCCGCTCGGGAAGCTGTAGGATTCCGGAAGCGGTGTGCCGAAGAAGGGCTCCGGCCTCTCGCGTCGGAACGCCAGCTTGAGTACGACGTTGAGCAGTGTCGCCCCGGCCATCGTCACAAGGAACGCGATGATCGCGCGCCGCCAGCGGGCCAGTACGAAAGCAAGTACGGCGCATGCCCCGGCGCTCATCAGGAATGCAACCGAGCCGAGGTAAGTCACGGCGCGCATGAAGGAAGTCAGCGGCGGCGATGCGAAACGGTTTAAGCCTGCGAGGGCCGTCTGGTCGAAGCGGCTGGTGTCACCCTCGATCACCTCCTCCGCCAGACCGGCGAAGAGGTAAAGGACGACTGCCGCAGCCAGGAGCCCGGCAGTCGTCAGCAAACCGAGAGTGGGGTAGATGTCCCTCGTAATGTACCTGACACCGCTCACGACGAGCGGCTTGATGTCTGCGAGACGAACTCTCCCGAAATAGGATTTAGCCTTGATGATGTACCGCCCGCTCGTCTAAAAGACTCTCCCATTGAACCCATTCACGACGGGCGACGCTCTGCGCACCACCCGCCCGGCGGTTTTCTGTGCCCTGAAGGCCGCCCGCTCACCGACACGCACGACCGCCCCTATTCTATCTTCAATGTTGTCGCCGTCCACGTGTTCTATGCGCGTTTCGAGGTTTAGGGATGAGTTATAACACGTTGCCTTCCTGATTCACGGCTCGCCACAGATAATGATCCTTGCCGTTGATCTTGATGAATACTTCATCGAGGTGCCACTTGTCGCCAGGGTGGGGACGTCTTCGACGCAGGTCATTAGCGTATGTTTGACCAAACTTCAGGCACCATTCTCTAATCGTTTCATAAGTAACGACGATGCCGCGCACAGCCATCATCTCTTCGACATCTCTGTAGCTCTCGTGCGAAGCGGAAGTAGAGCCAGACACAATGGCTGATGATCTCGGGAGGGAAGCGGTGGCGGTGATAGAGGGAAGGCGGTGTGCTCATCGGCGGATCATGCCGCATCAACACTTGTGTTGCACCATTAGTGATTTAACTTGACAATACCGTTAAAATGCTTATTCAGGACAACGCCATGCCGGTGCCGAGCAGAGAGCCTTTCATCTCGACCCGCGCGCTCGGGACCATCGGGATGCTCTGCAGCCCGATGCTTTACTTCGCCTCGCTCTTTTTTTCGCAGAATCCCGACGCGCCGAACCCGAACCAAATCTACGCGTGTCTCTTTGCCGTCCTTTATCTTTCCGGCGCGATGGCGGCCGCGACGGCGATGCGGAGGTTGCGCGTCACGGGAAGCGGGACCGGCCCCGCCGTCTTATACACCGTTCAAATGATCGGATTACTTCTGGCGATGATGTCTGACTTCATGGAATTCACCGCGCCGGGTTTGAGACAGACCGCGTTTTTCTTCACCGCCGACATGCTCGCCGGTGCGAAGTTGGGTTTGAAGTCGGCGAGAATTTACGACGCTTACCTCGCCGCTTCCGCCGAGACAGACGCGAAAGGCTACTACGAAATCAAAATCTCGGCCGGCGGAGCGCGTTTTGATTACGCCGGCTTTACGTTCAAATACAGTCGCGGACTCGCGGCGCTCGAGCTTCACCCGGCGGATGGAAGTTTAAGCGAAAGTTACCCGGCGGCGACAGGCGGAGTCGAGAACTTCGTGATGCTGGCCTACGGCATCGCCGACGCGGAAGGCGCGAGCAAAAACGCTCGTTACCGAAGCAACTATTACGGCGGGACGCTGATTCTGCGGTACATCATCGCGCCGCCGGGACAAGACCCGAACGATTTCGCGCGGATGTTGGCGAGCGGTTCTGAAATCGTCGTCACGCTCACGCCGGTCAGCAGCCTCTCGGACGGCAACAATTTCTCCCGTGCGTTCGAGATTCGCAAGAAGGTAGAAAACAGTTCAATCGGCGAATTCTATGTCTGCAACGTTCCAATCGGACGTTACGACATCAGCGTCAAACAAGCGGACGGCAAACCGCTCCGGCTGAAGCAGAAAAATCCGACTGATTCGGTCTTCGGGATTCAGCCGACCGATACGACCGAAAGCGCGCAACTCATATTCAATCCGCTGTCGGCGGACGCCAAGACGGCCGTGGCTTCGCGCGGCAACTGGACGGACTTGGAAATCATCGTCGAGCGCCCGTGAGAGGTGAATTTATTAGTAGAGTTCACAAAAGGCGAGAGGAATTCCTGTCGCTCCATCCGCGACCGCTTGCCTTCGGGCGAAGAATGCGGTCTTCCTCGTTGGCGAGGGTAACTTATGTCAGAGCGACAGGAAACTAAGGTGGTCTTTGTGCAGCCGGGCGAAGGCGAAAATGTCGCGCTGGGTGAGAACGAAATCACTTTCAAGCTGACGGGCGCGCAAAGCGGCGGCGCGTGCTCGGTGATCGAGTACCGGGTCGCGCAGCGAAAGCGGGTCGAGGCGAAGAAATCGGAAGTCATCTGGCGAATCAGTGACGTTGCCATCGTGCCAGATGTGCGTGCGACGACAGCAAACGAGCGGCGCGCCTAATTGACGCGATCAAAGAAGGGGCATCTCTGTGCTAGAAATCATGATGACCGTAACCAAAGCTACACGGGTGATGAATGAGGTTAGCGCACGCTACGGTTCGGAAGTTTTATGCGAGAGCCGAAATTATTGCCGAGATACTATTCCTGTCACACTGCCCTCCCAACTCGCGCGGCTTGGCGGCTTGGCCCACACCGTTTCGAGCTTTGGTCTCCACGCGTAGTATCACCGCGCGGATGACGACCTCGCACACTTCGATTTCGCACACCTGTCGCGCGCCGTCGCTTCGTTGATTGCGCCTGTGCGCCGCTTGGCAAGCTCGGATGTTGTGCCCTCGTGGGCAGCAGGCGGCACACCTTAACGCGTCTTTCTAACTTGACACCCCGTGGGGTGCGATGTAGCGCCGCAGTGTGCTATAGCTAATTCAATCCATGCTCTACACCACTTTACAACCACAGCAAGCGACACGGAGGAAGATCCCATGGCAATCAAAACTTTGAACGAGAAGTTTCACCACGGGCTCGGCGACATTTATGACGCCGAACACCTGTTCCTGGAAGCGCAACAGGAGATGCTGCCGCAGGCGCAGAACCCGCAGCTACAAAAGTTAATTGAACAACATATCAAACAAACGGAGCAACAGATCGCGACGATTGAGCAAGCGTTTAAGGCACTCGGCGCGGAACCGAAGCGCGTTAAATGTCTCGGCGCAAACGGCATCGTGACGGAAAATCGTAAGACGCTGAAAGAGGTGTCGTCGAATCCCGCGCTTGTCGATCTGGCGATCGCCGGCGGGTCATCGAAGGTCGAACACTACGAAGTCAGTTGCTACCGAGCGCTGGTGCAGATCGCGGAACAGACCGGGCAAGCGAAAGTCGCGAAGCTATTACAGAAGAATCTTGCGCAGGAAGAACAGACGGCCAGCAAGGTCGAAGCGAGTATGCCGAAGCTATTGCAGCAGGCGATCAAGTCCGAGCAGGGACAGAGCGCGCCGGCGGCCACGAAAGCAGCGACGCAAGGGAGCAGAGCGACGGCAGACGCACAGTCCCGAACAAGCACCAAGTCAGCGGGCGGTGCGAAGAAGACATTCGCGAAGGGCGCGGGCGGCTCGCAAGCGTCGAGCGAGGCGTCTGACAGGATGATCGGAGATGGCGACTCCGGCGCTGAGCAAGGTACGAACGAGTAGCAGCCATCATTGCCTTGTGCGATGAGGTGCGGGGCGGGGTCGGCGCGTTTATCACTCGCCGGCCCCGCTCGCATTTAGAGGGTGGACATGACGGATAGGAGTATGGATTCTTGTCGTCCATAAGACCGGGGTAGTGGGTCACTGTGGAGAGATGAGAAGAACCACCCGCCGCCGATTGCTCGCCGATCAGCGCCGGTTATCTTACCAAGTTGCGAAGCTGCGTTGAGGCGTGCGACCGTTTTTAACACAGAGACACAGAGTTCACAGAGGAAAGACTTCTGCTGCTCTGTGAACTCTGTGTCTCTGTGTGAACCTGACTGTGCTTGACTCGCGACCTCCAGATGATGTGCCACCTGGTCTCGGGCTATAAATCAATCTCTCCCGTTTGACCCACTACCCTTTTTTGTAAGTAGCGGCACAGTCAACTCGCGCCGCAAGTACACACCCGCCGCGCCATCGAAATTCACTGACAATTCATAATCGCCGCCGTCAATTTGCTTCGCCGTGATGCCGCTCGTGTCACCGAGGCGGCGCGGCGTGCGGACGCGCAACTGATACGAACGCCCGCCGAGTCCTTCGAGCGTCAGGCGCAGAGTGTTCGCGTCGGCGCGTGAATGCAGGATGCGTAAGCCGTGGCTGTGTGCTCCGGGCATAAGCATCGGTGTCTGTACGTAAACGTCGGTGCCTTCGTTGTAATTGAAGACCACTTCGACACTCGACGGCGCGTCGTCGATGCTGACCTCGGCGCGCTGAATGTCGCCGACGCGCGACACGTCTAACTTCGCGGCGCGCCTGTTGACCGTCGCCGACCGCACACGCGCGTCGAGCGGGAAAGACGGCGCGATGACAAGGCGCTGCCCGCCACCCTGACCCGAAGTTACATTCGCTCCTCCTCCTGCCGCCACACGCCTCACTACCCTGATTGTTTCGCGCCCGCCTTTCCGCTCAAGTGTGAGGTCGACTTTGTTGCCGCCTGCCGCGATGCTTCGTACTTCGACGCGATCCCAATCCGCCGGCAGTTGTGGTGCGAAACGGAGCGCCCTGCCGCCCATGCTCGCCTCGATGCCGAGCAGCCCACGCATCAACGGCGTGACGATCATCGCCTCTGACCAAATCTGATGATGTGACGACCGACCGAACGGTGTGTTGATTTCGCCGGAGATAAGTTCGGTGACATAGCCGAGCGCCTCCGTGAAAGACAGGAGCGCGTTCGCAGTCAGCGCCTGATAGCCGACGTGGGGCCGACCGTAGCGATACGCGCCCATCGACGCCCACCCGGTAAAGAGCGGCCACACCGAGCCGTAGTGATATGACAGCGGGTCGTACAGCTTGCTCTTATCCGAAAGCAGACGTGCGCCCCAGTCGGTCGCAATCGCGCCGCTGCCGAAATGATCTATCTCTGACTGCGCGCGCGTGTCTTCGAGCGTTCGCCACCACAGCGGCACCGCGGTCAGCACCGTGTTCTCGTCAATCAATGTCTTCTTATCAAGTTCATCCATCCGCGCTTGACGCACGGCGCGATTCGTCCCCGGCTCCGCTTCGCGCGGCTTAAGAGGCGGGCGGTTGGTGGCGAAAGCGTAGAACCCTCGGTCAGCTAACCAATATGTCTGCTCGGTTGCGGCGCGCGTCCGCTCGGCATTGGCACGCGCGGACGAGGCAAGTTCCGGCTCACCCATCACGTCAGCCAAGTCCGCGATGTTGCGCGACGTTTCGATCCACACGCCCTGCATGTAAATCTCTTCGTGCGGCGGATGAAGCGCGCCGCCTTCGACCCAGCCATGACCGAACTTCGTGTTCTCGATTAAACCGTTGCCGTCGGTGTCGGTCGCGACACTGAAGCGGTAAGCATTTTTTATTGATTCCCAATTCGCGCGGATTAACTCAAGGTCGCCACTCACGCGCCAGTAGTCGGCGTGGCCGATGACATAGAGCGGTGTCGCGTCGGCGCTCGCCCACGGATAGGTGTAGTCCTTGAACCACGGGATCAGCGATGCACTCTGCGAAATCTCGTGCGGAATTTTGCCGTCGGCGCGCTGAAACTTTTTCAAAAAGTCGAGCGCGGTGCGTGTTGTCGCGAAGTCGCCGTAAGAGTTAATCGCAAACGTTGTCCACAGCGCGTCGCGCCCGAAAAACCACGCGAAGCCGGGCCGCTCGCTCTCGCCCGACGTGCGGTAGCCAGCGATCAGACCGGTGCCGAGCAAAGGGTTCGTGCCGACGCCTTTATCAACGCCGACTTTCGCCCACGCGAACGCTTTATTGATTCGCTCGTCGGGTGTCACAACATCGACCGTCTCTTTCTGAAAGCGCTCGTAATACGCAACATTCTTTTCGTAGAGCGCGGGCACCGAGGCGAGGATTCGTTCATAGTTCGCTTTCGCTTTGACGCGCCCATCGACGCTTCCGGTAATCACAATCGGGATGAAGTTAGCCTTCATCGCTTCGATGGAAGCTTCGACGACGAACCTGACTGGCACGTCGCGCGGCTCTTCCTGGTACGGCATCAGCGAAATGTCGCGCGCCGTCGGCGACCCGACCACGCCGACATACTTGTTCGTTTCTTCGGTGATGTAGTAGGCGCGTTCCTTCTCGACCCAACTTAAATTGCTGGTCATCAGCCCGGCGGGCCACATCAATTTCAGACGTGGGCGAAACGACCACACCACGTTTAATGGCAGAACGCTTTGCACATCGAGCAACATCACGATGCCCGGTTCATCGACGGGCGCGAAAATGATCTGTCGCGCGGTGAAGGCCGAGTGTGTGTAGGTGAATGTGGTCGCTTCGGGACGCGCGTTGATGCTGACCGCGATGTCAGTGCCCTGAATCTCAAGTGGATAGCCCTCGACCTGAAACGAGAGCCGAAAGTCGTCGAGGATTTTCAACGGATAGACCCACGCCTCGAACGCGCGGTTCTCGTAGCCGAAGACCGCCGACCTCCGCCCGACGACATCGAAAAAGGAGCCGAGCTGCGTTCGCCGCTCAAGCTCCAGACCGCTCTTCCGCACAGTGAACTTTGGCGTGAATGATGGTGGGGAGGGCATTTGTGTTTGCGCTGGTGCGACGACACTGAAGAAGTTTAGAAGACAGCACAGAGAGACGAGCAATCGTTTAATCATTGAGAACTCTTGATGTGAACAATGCTGACCGAGCGATTGATATTGATATATGCCGGGTCGTTATTCAAGCGGGAAAGTGGCGGAGCGAAGCAAGCGGATCGGTGGGGAAGGCCGGGACAGGTTAGCGAGTTGTCGAGGCGGGCGAAACTATGAGATGAAAAAATCAACCGACACGGCGCGTCGTGTCTTGGTGCCCGGCGCGCCGTGTCAGTTAACCGAAGTCAGGCGAGCAATTTTCATCTCGCCGTAATTAAAGTAAAGACTGCCAACGCGATTCCCGCGATGAGAATTAACATCGCGAGTCCGATCTTCATCCACGTGTAGATTGGTTGTTGCTGCATAGGCCCCCCTTGTCGGAAGACAATCGATAGTTTGAAGTTGAGGGTTAATCGTGAAGAAAGATGGGGCGACACGTCGGGAGCAGTTCCTCATCGGGAGCACAATAAAGCAAAGGGCGCGGTTCGTCCAGCAGTCGGCGGACTGCGTCTTCAGCCATTCCCCATTCTAAGAGGATGGCGCGCATTGTCACAAAGTCGGTTTCCGGTTCGACAAGCTGTCGGGGCTGATTTTGACTCTCTTCGTTGGACATAAATCCTCTGACATTATTTCCGTCCCCGCTCAAACTTTACTCGTTCGTTGTCCGATGCGGGGACCTGATGGTGAGAGTCTCGACGACGCCTGCCGCCAGCGTCGCCGATTTGGTTTGCGGAATCGTGACGGCGCGCGGCACGTAATCGCGGTCGAGCATGAAGACCCGACTTAGCTTAACGTCTTCGCACGACTGTTTGCCGACCAGTCCGGAAGCACCGTGACAAGTGATAGAGATTTCCTCAACTGCACTGCCGCCGGTTCCATGCGGCAGACGCACTGCGGTGCGAAAGAATCCGCTGCGGTCGATGCGCAGACGAGCGTCGCCGAGGTCGGAGCGGTAGCTTTGGGTGTCGCCGCTGATTCGCACGCCGAGGCTGAGCGCCGCCGCGGTCTGCCGTCCATGCGCCTCGATGTAGAGGTAGTCGCGTGGGTCGGCGATGGTCTGCGCATCCGTTGGACTGTCTTTGATGCGGTTCTCGCGGAGCATCTCTTCACCCATCACGCGGTAAGTCCACGGATTGTTATCCATCAGAATCTCGCGCGAGGCGGATGATAGATCAGCGCGGACGGGCAGCAGCGCAAAGCGCACGGCTGAGCAGGCAAGGTCGGAGAAGTTGTTGTTGTCCGACGCGACGGCGAGCAGCGGGTGTCCGCCGCCGAGCGTTCGCATTCCCGTGAAAGGGGTCGTTCGGTGATTCACTCCCTGATAAATCTCGTCGACGACGCGGCCATCACGCACGCGAAACTCACAGACCCACTCAATGTCGGAGCCGCGGCCCCACCGTGCCATCAGCGCCGCCGCCGGTGTGCCGCCGTCCTCGTGCGAAAAGACGACGCTGTAGCGGATCAACGTCTCGCCGCTCTGAAGGCGCTCGATTTGATAAAACATCAGCAGCGGAACATCCGTGAAGCGGTCGATGGAGTTGGCGCGAGCGTACAGCACCGGCGAGCGTGCGAGCGCGAGAATGTCATCGCCGCTTAGATTGTTTGTCGGATTACTGATCGGGCTGTCATCAACTCTGCCGGACAGATTGATATTCAAATTACTAATCAGGTTAGTGCGTGAAGCACTAGCCAGGTTAGTGCGTGAAACACTTTTCGTCTTTGCGATGGGAAAGATAAGCGGTTTTAGCGAAGAGATTTCAGCGCGCTGTGCGCCAGCGGCGGAGCGAGCTTCGTTGAGCGACACGGCAATGGTGTGCTTTCCGCGCTTGAGTCGCCCCAACGTAACGCGGTAGATGAATGAATCGCCGCCCGCCCACAGCATCACATCCTGGCTATACTCGCCATCGACTTTGACGACGAGCGCGGCGGCCTCCGCCCCCTTGCGAAGCCACGACGCGCCCGGCGCACGCGCATGGATTTCAAGGCCGACTTCGGAATCCTCCGGTAACTGGAAACTGTGACTGGCTATCGGCGACAGGTCGGACATGCGCGCCCGCGTTACGACTGATTGCGTGACAACGAAAAACGTTGCGACCAGTAGTAAGCACGCGCGACTCGTAAACCGGCGAGTGAAAAAAGTGAATGTGTTCATCATGTCAAATATGGAGTGCGGAGACTAATAACTCAGACGTGACAGGTAAATTGTGACAGGTGACAGGAAAGTTTGCATGCTGTGCGGTACGAGACGAGTTCTTTAAGCCGGCAGCCTTTCCAAAATATTAGCGACCCCGTTTGGAAGAAGTGACGTGCCTTAACGCTTTCTTGTCACCTGTCACCTGTCACCTGTCGCTGCTGAGAAAGATGATTGACAACAAAAGCAATTCGCGTACGATGCCGGGTACGCGCCGTCGAGGTTCTTCCATGTGACATAACCCCTTATGAATTTATGTGGGTGACGCCTCCGTTATTGAAGCGAGGGGACGAGCAAGATTTGGAAAAATAAAGTGTAAGCTAAACGGGCCAGGTTACAAAGTGTCTATCGGGATGTTAGGCGAAGCTTAACTTTTCGCCCAAACAGAGACTTACCCATCACTTCACGACAAGGAAACTCATCATGAAATTCTCGATGCATAATTGGATGCGGCCAGAGCCGATAGAGACGACACTGGAGCGGCTTAAGCGGTACGGTTACGACGGAATCGAAATCAGCGGCGAGCCAGCGAAGTACGACGCGGGCGAGGTGCGACGGTTGCTCGACAAGTACGGTCTTGAGTGCTGGGGCGGCGTGACGATCATGACCGAGGGGCGTGATCTGGTGCATCCGGACAAGTACGTGCGTGTCGGCACCGTCGCGTATATGAAAGATTGCATCAAGATGATCCACGACTTGGACGGAAGTATATTCTGCGTCGTGCCGTCGACGGTCGGTAAGGTAAAACCGATGGCGTCGCCCGATGAGGAATGGACGTGGCTCGTCGAAGGATTGCGCGAGGTCGGCGACTTTGCGCTTGAGAACAAAGTCAGAATCGGCATTGAGCCGCTCAACCGATTTGAGACGTATCTGATTAACCGGCACGATCAGGCGCTGGCACTCGCCGACGATGTTGACCGCAACTTAGGGGTGGTGCTCGATGCGTTCCACATCAACATTGAAGAGGCCGACCCGCTCGGCGCGATCCGCGCGACCGGCGACCGCCTCTTCGATTTCCACGTCGCCGACAATAATCGTAAGCCCGCCGGCCAGGGCCGCTACGATTGGCAGTCGGTTATCGACACCTTCAAAGAGATGGACTATCAAGGACACCTGACATCCGAGTTCGTGCTGCCGGTCGACTGCACACCACTCTCCAAGTTGTCCGAAAAGAAAGAGGCCGACATGCAGTTCACCAACAGTGATTTGAAGTTCATTCAGGATCACGGGTCGGGGCTGATTAGCGCCGCCGAGTATGACCGTGCCGTGGAGTCCAACATCAATCATTTGAAGAAGCTATTGTAAGGAGCGAAGAGATGCAAACCAGAAGAAGCACGCCGGTTTACGATGTCTGTGTCGTCGGCGCGGGCGCGGCGGGCGGCGTGATGGCGACGTGGCTGGCGCGACAGGGAATGCGTGTCGCACTCGTCGAGGGCGGGCCGAAAATCGACACCACCAAATTCAATACGCACGCCATGGCTTACGAATACGCCAACCGCAAAGTGCCGCAGATGTTCGACGGTGCGCCGTCCATCGGGGGCGACCGGGCGCGCGGCGTCGGCGGCAAAAGTCTGCTGTGGAACGCCGTGTCGCTGCGACTTTCGCAACGCGACCTGAAAGGCCGCACGCGCGAAGGCGTCGGCTACGACTGGCCGCTCGATTACCGTGACCTGGCGCCATACTACGACCGCATCGAGCAGGAGGTCGGCGTGTGCGGTAATCTCGATCACCTCGAAGATTTGCCGGACGGAAAGTTTCTGCCGCCGCTGCCGCTCAAGTGCGTCGACCATGTGCTGCGTCGCGGCGGGCGCAAGCTCGGCATCCCTGTCATCCATGTACGCAAGGCGACGTTGACGCGACGCTACGGTGGCCGCCCGCCGTGCCATTATTGCGGCAACTGCATGGCCGGGTGCGACGTCATCGCGAAGTACAATTCCGCCGACGTACATCTGAAAACACAGGCCGCGAACTCGCGTCTGACCATCCTTTCGAACCGCGTCGCGCGCGAAGTGATGGTGAACGCAGACAACCGCGTTACAGGCGTGCGGACGATTGACCGTCTGACGAAGGCCGAGGGTGAAGTCAGGGCGCGTGCGGTGGTCGTGTCATGCGCGTGCGTGCAGTCGATTGCGCTGCTGTTGATGTCGAAGTCGGCGCGCTATCCGACGGGGCTGGCGAATTCGAGCGGTCGCCTGGGGCGTGACTGGATTCCGCACCTGCTCGCGTTTCACACCGGGATCGTCGAAGAGTTCGCGGGGCGCCCGCCCATTAACGACGAAGGGGCGCTTGACCACGGCTTCATCCCATCGTGGATGCACGCACGCAAGCGCGACTACGCGCGCAGCTTCGCGGTGCAATACGACTATCAGGGTCGGCGCTCGAATGAGTGGTGGGTCAAACAACTCGACGGCTTCGGTGCCGACTACAAGCGGCGCGTGCGCGACGCGAACCCGGCGGTGTTGATCTTTCGTCCGAACATCGAGATGCTCCCGAACGAGCAATCTTACATCGACCTTGATCCCGAACAGACCGATGATTACGGCCTGCCGCGCGCGCGCCGCCATCTCGTTCCGGGCGACAACGATTGGAAAATATTCAACCATTCGAAGGAATTGACGAAAGAATTTTTCGCGGCTTCGGGGATTAAGCTGGTCAGCGCTCCGCAGCGCCCGGTCGGTCCCGACCATGAACTTGGCGGATGCATCATGGGCACTGACCCGCGCACGTCTGTGCTCAACAAGTGGTGCCAGACGCACGACATCAAGAACCTGTTCGTCGTCGACGGCAGCGTCTTTCCGTCAGGCTCAGAGAAGAACCCGACACTAACCATCATGACCCTCGCGGCGCGCACCGCCGATCACATCGTCGGCAGGTTTAAGCGACACGAACTGTGATGTCGGCGGCTGCTAATATGAAATTGAAAGGGCGGAAGATTCGCGAGTCTTCCGCCCTTTGTCAGTAACACGCACGTTTGCCGGGGCACCTTGTTAAGCCAGCAGTTTCTTCACCACCTCGCCATGTACGTCGGTCAGGCGGAACTCGCGCCCCTGGAATTTGTAGGTCAGCTTAGTGTGATCGAGTCCCATCAAATGCAAAATCGTGGCGTGCAGATCGTGGACTGAGACCGGGTCTTTGACGATGTTGTAGCCGAGTTCGTCGGTCTCGCCGATGGTGACGCCGGACTTGATGCCGCCGCCGGCCATCCACACCGAGAATGCACGTGGGTGATGGTCGCGCCCCAAAAACTTCGACCCGGCGCGGGCTTCGTTCATCGGCGTGCGCCCGAACTCGCCGCCCCACACTACTAAAGTTGAATCAAGCAAACCGCGCTGCTTCAGGTCTTTGATCAGCGCGGCGGCGGCGCGGTCGGTCTCGCGGCAGAGGCGTCCGAGCGTGCCGACGATATCGCTGTTGGCCCCGGAGCCGTGATGGTCCCAGCCACGATGATAAAGCTGCACAAAGCGCACGCCACGTTCGACTAGCCGCCGCGCGAGCAGACAGTTGTTGGCGAACGATGCCTTGCCCGGTTCGGTGCCGTACATCTCATGCATCGCCGCCGATTCCTGCTTGATGTCGGTTAGTTCGGGCACACTCGTCTGCATTCGATAGGCCATCTCGAACGATGCGATGCGGGTCGCAATCTCCGGGTCGCGCACGTCGTCGGCGTGCATTCGATTCAAGCTCTGGAGCGCATCGAGCGAATCGCGCCGCGCTTGTGAATCGACGCCGTGTGGGTTCGAGAGAAATAGAACCGGATCGCCCTTCGAGCGGAACTCGACGCCTTGATAGACGGTCGGCAGAAAGCCGCTGCCCCAACACGACTTACCGCCGTCAGGTTGATTCTGGCCGGAGAGCAGCACGACAAAGCCCGGCAAGTCTTTGTTGTCGCTGCCGAGTCCATAGGTCAGCCATGATCCCATGCTCGGACGCCCGATGATTTGGTGGCCAGAGTTCATCAGTATCTGCGCCGGCGCGTGATTGAACTGGGTGGTGTGGACAGAGCGTAGAATCGCGATGTCGTCCCCGATGCCCGCAAGCTGAGGCAGCAGCGAAGAGACTTCCGCGCCCGATTGACCGTGACGCGTGAAGGTGTGCGGCGTGCCAAGAAGTTTGGGCACGCCTTTGATGAAAGCGAACCTCTCACCCTTGATGACTTCCTGCGGCACCGGCTGCCCATCTAACTCCTTCAGCTTCGGCTTGTAGTCGAGCAAGTCCAATTGCGACGGAGCGCCCGCCATAAATAAATAGATGACGTTCTTCGCCTTCGGTGCGAAGTGCGGCAACCTGTTTTCAGGGTGACCCGGCGTGCCGTTCGCCGAATTCGCTGCGCTCTGCGCGAATAGCTTTTCGTCGAGCAGCGCGGTCAGCGCCATCGCGCCGATGCCGAATCCCGTCTGCTTGAAAAAATGGCGACGGGTGATGGCGCGCAGCATCTCCTGATCGTTGTTTATGTATGGATTCCCTGAACTCATTCTTTGGAATTACTCCTTCGTCACCGTCTCGTCGAGGTTCAACAGCACGTTAGCAACCATCGTCCACGCGGCAAGTTCCGGCGCATCAACTTTCGCGGTTGGAGGCGCCATCGAACTCACGGTCGGACTCACGGTCGGACTCTCACTCGAATACGCCATCGAACTGGCGGTCGAAGCGGGCACATCTTTAATCACTTGCGCAGCCGCCGTCGAATCGGTGCGGAAGCGCGCGAGTTGTCGTTCAAACATCGCGGTCAGTTGATCGACCTCGGCGGCGGTCGGTTGCCGCACTACACTCAGACGGAAACCGTAGGCC
Source organism: Pyrinomonadaceae bacterium (assembly GCA_013816505.1). Taxonomy (GTDB): domain Bacteria; phylum Acidobacteriota; class Blastocatellia; order Pyrinomonadales; family Pyrinomonadaceae; genus JACDEG01. The sequence continues at coordinate 14,792 of JACDEG010000059.1, forward strand.
GCGCGCTCACGAATCGATGGCGGGGCTTCGGCGATGATGCGTCCGGCCAGAGCGCGCGCCATTTCAAAGAAGGCCGGATCGTTGAGTGTCGTCAGTGCTTGCAGCGGCGTGTTGGTGCGGACGCGCCGCACGGTGCAGAACTCGCGGCTCGGAGCATCGAATGTCGTCAGACTCGGATACGGCGACGTGCGCCGCCAAAACGTGTAGAGCGCGCGGCGGTGACGGTCGGAGCCATTACTGATCTGCCACTTGTCGTTGTTGTAAGGAATCGACCAGATGCCTTCTGGTTGAAACGGAAAGACGCTCGCCCCGCCGACCTTACGATTCAGGAGTCCGCTGGCCGCCAGCGCCACGTCGCGAATCATCTCGCCCTCCATGCGGAAGCGCGGGCCGCGCGCCAGCAAGCGGTTATACGGATCGCGCTCCAACAATCCCGGAGTGACCTTTGACGATTGTCGATAAGTGGCCGACGTGACAATCAAGCGGTGCATCGCCTTCATGCTCCAACGCTGGCCGGCGAATTCAGTCGCCAACCAGTCGAGCAGTTCGGGATGTGTCGGCGTATCGCCCTGCGCACCGAAGTCTTCGCTCGTCTCGACGATGCCGCGCCCGAATAGTTGCTCCCAAAAGCGGTTGACGGTGACACGCGCGACCAGAGGATTGTCTTCACTGACCAGCCAGTAGGCGAGTCCGAGACGGTTGGGCAACTGACTTTCCGGCAACGTGTGCAGCACCGCGGGGACGCCGGCATAAACCTTCTCGCCGGGAGTGATGAAACTACCGCGCACCCTGAGGAACGTCGACGGACGCTCGAAAGTGGCGCGCTCACGCATCACCAGCGTGCTCGGAATGCCAAGGGCGTCGATGGATTTCAGCGCTTGCGCGAGTCGATCCCGCGTCGGCTTTAACTGCGGCGCGATGGACAGATAGTAGCCGGATAAATCTTTCCTCTGTTGCTCTGTCCGCTGCTCAACCGGGATGTCCAGGATGGGACGCAGCCTCATCGAGATGTTGGCAATGCTCGTCGGGTCTTTGGCCGACGAGACGGAGAGGCGGAACCGCCCGATGCCTTGCCGCCCGTCCGCGGATTCGTGCTTCAACTTAACCTTGAAGAGCATCTCGCGTGTGTCGCCAAACGGCTTGTCGGTGACGAAGACGGCTTGACGGTTGAAGCGAGTTTCCTCCTTCGTCGCATCTATCGACCAGCCCTTCGACCCATACTCGTCTGACTCGTACTTCACTAGATTCTTCACACCTGAAGAACCATCATCGGAGACGGCGTTAACAAAGGTGAGAGATTGAAACTGCGTCGGTGCATCGGCGGTCGCGACCTCGATGCTGATGCCGCTGAGCGTGAAGTTGCCGTAGATGTCCCGCCCTGGCCCTCCGTGCGGCAGGCTCGGATCGGCCATGACTTCGAGTCGCAAGGCGGTAATCTCTTTCAAGCTGGCGCGTGCTTCGACTGTGTACGTATCGGCGTGCGGGTTGTTGCCGCTCGCGGTCACGGATTTATCAGCGGCCTCGGTCAGCGTCGAGCCGCCCGACGAAGACAACGCAGATGGGTCGAGCGTTGTCCAACTCGCGCCCGCACCGCCCACTTCACGTTCCCACTCGCGCTGCGAGTTTTCCAATTCCGGCGTCTGCGTCTTCAACGTTTCTTCCAGTTTTGCTATCTCGGCGTCGATCTCCCGACGCTTCGCCTCCTGCTCCGAAGAAGGCGTCTCGAACTTCGGCTCGCGCAGTTTGACCTCGGAGATGACGGCGTCGCCCTCCAGTTTGTAGTCGACGTTTTCGAAGAAAGCAAAAAGGCGATAGTAATCCTTCTGCGTGAATGGGTCGTACTTATGATTGTGGCACTGTGCGCAGGCGAGCGTGCTGCCGAGCCACACCGTCGAAGTGGCGTTGACGCGGTCGACGTTCGTCTCCCAGCGGGCCTCTTCAGGGTCAACGCCGCCCTCTTCGTTGAGCATCGCGTTACGGTGAAACCCGGAAGCGATCATCTGTTCGGCAGTCGCGCCGGGCAACATGTCGCCGGCGATTTGTTCGACGGTGAATTGATCGAACGGCATGTCTTTGTTCAGCGCGTCGATCACCCAATCGCGGTATTTCCACATCGCGCGGCGGTTGTCTTTTTCGAAACCGTTGGTGTCGGCGTAACGCGCGAGGTCGAGCCACGGACGCGCCCAACGCTCGCCGTAATGCGGGGAAGCGAGCAGACGATCCACAACCTTTTCATAAGCGTCGGTCGAGCGGTCGGCTACGAAATCATCAACCTCTTTGATGCCCGGCGGCAACCCAATTAGGTCGAGAGTAACGCGGCGGATGAGCGCCTCCTTCGACGCTTCGGGTGAAGGCGCGAGATTTTCTTTTTCAAGCCGCGCGAGGATGAAGTTATCAATCGGGTTGCGCGGCCACGAAACGTTTTTAATCGTCGGGATGGTGGACCGCCCAGGCTTCACGTAAGCCCAATGCTTCGCCGGGCCCGCCGCTGACGACGCCGTCGTCTGCCCATCGGCGTCCGGCCACACCGCGCCTTGATCGATCCATGCGCGCAGCGTCTCGATCTTCTCTTTGCCCAACGGGTCACCGACCGGCGGCATCCGCGGCTGATCGCCGAGGCCCAACACGCGCTGCAACAACAAGCTGTCTTTGCTGTGACCGGGGTTGATGGCAGGGCCGGAGATGCCGCCCGCCAGCGCCGCCGCTTTCACGTCGAGGCGCAATTGAGCTTTGGCTTTCTCGCCCGCGTGACACAGATAGCAAGAGGCTTCGAGAATCGGCTTGATGTCCCGGTTGAAATCAACGGGCTTGGCTTGAGCAGGTGCTTGAGGCAGCGCGACGTTTGGTAAAGAGTTAGTAAATGAATTAGTGGTCAACGGGCGGGCTGAGAAGTGATTGTGAGTGGAACGTTGGTCCCGCGATTCCGACGCTGCCGTGACCATTGCTTGCAGCGCGAAGTGCGAGGCCGCGTAAACAAATAGCGGCATCAACGCCCACACCGCGCACAGCCCCAGCTTCGTCCTGTACGGCGTGATGATGCCTGTTGACATACGTGTCTTCATACGATCCTTGCTCGCTGAAATTAGTGTGGATACAGAAGGGGTAAATCGGCTGCGCACCGGCGGGAAATCATAGCACAAGTGAACTCCGTGAGAAGGAGTAAGAGCGGCGTGACTAAGCGGGGTCAATTCATGTGTGGCGGGCACCGCATGAAAAATATCACTTTGGCAGTATGACTCCCAACCTCGACTTGATGAATACCTTGCCAACTCCGTTGCGGAAAGGTTTTCACTCTTGTTTCTTGACACTCCCGAGATGCTCGTCGAGCCATGACCGCAACCTCTCCTGCACAGGTGCCGTGAGTCCTAACACCAATCGCACAAAGCTGAAG